>CATPBN010000228.1 GCA_955652635.1 uncultured Gemmatimonadaceae bacterium | reverse complement strand
GAACACGACGCTCAGAAACAGTACCGAGCCTTGAATCGCGGGAAGGTCGCGCCGAGTGATGGCGTTGACGACGTAGCGGCCCAGTCCCGGCCAGCTGAAAATGGTCTCGGTGAGAATGCTGCCGGTAAGATAGTATCCGAAATCGAGGCCGAGCACAGTGATTATTGGTATCAGCGCATTGCGGAGGGCGTGCCTGACGACAACGACACGCTCCTTCAATCCTTTCGCACGCGCGGTACGGACGAAGTCGCCGCCCAGGACGTCGAGCATCGCCGATCTGGTCACGCGGGCGAGAAAAGCGATGGAGCGCGAACCGAGCGCGAACGCCGGAAGAATGAGATACTTGATGCCGCCGTAACCCGACGGCGGGAGCCACTTCAGAATTACGGCGAAGACCAGAATCAGTATCAATCCGACCCAATACACTGGAAACGAAATTCCGAGGTAGGCGAATCCAAGACCGAGTCTATCGAACCAGCCGCCCGGATTCCGCGCACTCATCACGCCGAGCGTGATGCCAAGCACCGAGGCGAGAAGCATCGCGGAGCCGGCGAGGAGCAGAGTCTTCGGAAACCGCTCGCGAATGTCCTGGATGATCGGACGCTGCGTGATGTACGAGTTTCCGAAATTGCCCCTCAGCACGCCGCTCGTGTAGAGCGTGAACTGCTTGTAGAGCGGCTCGTCGAGATGGAGCTCCTTTCTCAGGCGAGCGATCGTCTCGGGATCGGCTCTCTCACCCACCATCTCCTGCACCGGATCCCCGGGCGCCACATAAAGAAGAAGAAACACAACTACCAGCACTCCGAACAGCGTCGGAATCGAAAGGGCGAGTCTCCGGACGATGAAGGACAGCACTTCACTATTTGCTGATCGTCACATCGGTCCACCGTTGACCGTTGAAGACGGCGGGAACGGCAAAGCCCTTGAGCCAGGGTTGTACCGCGTACATGTCCTTGTAGAAAAAGAGGTAGATCATCGGCGCATCGTTGAACTCGATCTGGTCCGCCTGGGTGTACAACGCGTTGCGCTTCGATTCATCCTGCTCCCGGTGGGCCTGATCCACCAGCGCGTCGAATTTCGGATTGGAGTAGAACGAGACGTTGCCGCCGACTCCCTTGTTCTTGCTGTGCAACAGCGGGTACAGAAAGTTCTCGGCGTCCGGATAATCCGCCCACCATTCCTTTAGTGCGAGATCTGTCTGGCCTTTGCGCGCGGCTTCTCGCATCGACGACGCATCGCGCTGCACGATCTTGGCGCGGATGCCGGCTTCGGCGAGATTCGCCTGAATCGTCTGGGACAGTCTCGGCGACTGATCGGTCGTCGCGGCCCACAGCTCGACATCGATGCCGTTGGGATGGCCAGCCGCGGCGAGGAGCTGCTTTGCTCTCGCGACGTCGTGCGGATATGGCTTGCGGGTCGGGTCAAACCCGCCAAGGATCGGAGGAATCACGCCGTTCGCGACAGCTCCACGACCGGCCATTACCTGGCTCAGGGTCGTGCTGACATCGATGGCGTAGTTGAGCGCCTGTCGCACGCGCACGTCCGTGAGCGGGCCGCGAGTGTTGTTGATGGCGACGTACCAGAAGCGAAGGGCTGGCGCGGACGTGAGAAGGTTCTTTTTCGACGGGTCCACCTGCCAGGACTTGCCCGCTTCGTCCGGCACGTTCAGCACATCGACGTTGCCCGCCTCGAACTCGGCGGTAGCCGTGCTCGCCTCCGGGACGATGCGCGCCATCAGCGAATCGGTCTTTGGCGCACCGTCGAAGTAGTCCGGATTCTTCGCGAAGCGCAGATAATCGTCGTGTCTCCATTCGACGAACTTCCACGGCCCCGTGCCGATCGGCTTCTGGCCGAAGTCGGCGGGTGGATTGTCGGGGACGATCGACGTCACCGGCATCGCGAGCAGTTTGGGGAAAATCGAGAACGGCTCCTTCAGCGTG
This sequence comes from uncultured Gemmatimonadaceae bacterium, assembly GCA_955652635.1. Classification (GTDB taxonomy): domain Bacteria; phylum Gemmatimonadota; class Gemmatimonadetes; order Gemmatimonadales; family Gemmatimonadaceae; genus UBA4720. Next base: position 14,333 of record CATPBN010000228.1, on the reverse strand, counting down.
ATCACGACCGTTGAGTCGTTCGGCGCTGCCATGCCTGAGATCGTCTTCCCCTTGCCGGCGGCGTAATCCTCCGCGCCCTTGATCGGGTAGAGCGGCCAGCCGCGCCCACCCTTGGTCGCGGGATCGAGGACGCGCTGGAAAGAATTGACCACATTTTTCGCCGAGAATGCCCGGCCGTCGTGGAACTTGACGCCGCTGCGCAGGTGGAACGTGTAGGTGATTCCATCCGGGCTGACGTCCCACGATTTGGCGAGGCCGGGGACGACTTTCGCGTCGGGGGTGAAGCGCGTCAGCCCATCGAATACGTACGCGACGGCGCGTCCTGTTGGCACATCAGTCGAGAGCGCTGGATCGAGCGAGCGGGGATCGTAGGTATCTCGTGAGTCGATGATCGTCTTACGAGTAGACCCCGACTCACCGCCGCCGCCGCAGGCGATAATGGCGGGTAAAACGAGGAGGAAAAGTCGCCGCATACGATTGCTCTTACCGTTGACATGAAGGGGCAAAATACGAGAACTTTCGCGGACCCCCGAAATAGGCCTCACCGTGAGCGCAGAATACTATTACCGCCGTCAACTTGGCGCCAAGGATCTACTGCCCGCCGTTGGCGTTGGTGTCGCCGTCGGTTTGGCTGGCTTCTACATTGTGCAACTCTTAATCCAGCGGACGCCCCTCGTTCCGCAGGGAGAGCTCGCTCGGGCGCCGACCGCGCCTCCGAAGCGAATGCTTGGAGACAGAACGGAGCCCGAGACGGAGACGCATTACGCTCGCGAGCTGCCGCCCGGGCAGCCGCCGGGCGCTCGCGTGCCGAAAGGGTGAAGCGCAGACGCGGAATACGGCTCGGGACTCTCACCGCACTCGCGTTTCTTGCAGCGTTTCTTGGGGGCAGCACCGCCCGCGCCCAGGACATTGACTGTCAACGCGGTGACCTGGAAGTGATGCGCCTGGTGTTCGAGGGAAACAACGCCTTTTCGGACGCCGAGCTCGCCAAGACGATCGTAACGACGCCATCGGCGTGGGCGAGGCGTTACCTCTACCTGCCTTTCACGGTCAAACATTGCCTGGACCGTACCGAGCTCCCGAACGATCGCGCCCGGCTGATAATCTTTTACCGCCGTCGGGGGTATCCAAGAGTGACCGTAGATACCGTCGTCAAGACGCTGGGACCGGGCGCTGTCGAGGTACGATTCAAAATCAACGAAGGACCGCCGATCATACTGAGATCCTTCGTCCTGCGCGGACTGGATTCCGTAGTCGAGAAAGCGCCGATAGTCTTCGATCTTCCCGTACACGAAGGCGGAAGGTTCGACCGCTTCGCGATCGAGGCCGCCGCGGACACCGTCCGCGAGCGCTTGCACAACAACGGATATCCAAGGGCAGATGATGTCAACAGCTTCACCGTGAACGACACCTCGCTGAGCGCGTGGGACACGTTGACGGTTTCGCCCGGACCACGAACGTGGATTGGAGCAATCAAGATTCTGGTAACGCCCGTCGCGGGGAAAAAGCAGCAGATACCGACCAGGATCGTGCGCCGCATTATGGGGCTCGACTCCGGGAGGCTGTTCCGCGAAAACGAGATCGTGGATGCGCAGCGCGCTCTGTATCAAACCGAAGCGTATCAGCACGTCTCGATTACGCCGGACTCGAGCCGTGATTCGCTGATGACACTCTACGCGAATCTCGCCGAGGCACCAATGCATGCGGCGCGTGTGGGAGCCGGATACGGGACACTCGATTGTTTCCGCGTCACCACCGAGTACACTGAATACAACTTCCTGAACGGGGCGCGCCGCCTCGATCTGAGCGGCAGAGTCTCGAAGATTGGCATCGGGCGTCCGCTGAACGGCGCGCCCGGATTCTGCCCCGCGGCAAAGAACGACGTGTTCAGCAATCTCCTCAGCTATTATGTGGGCGCCACTCTGCGCCAGCCCGTGTTTTTCGGGCTGAGGACAGTGCCGACGATCACCGTGTACAGCCAGAGCGTATCGGAGTACAACGCCTATCGCCGGACGACTGCGATCGGAGGCGTGGCGTCGGTGGTCTGGCGCTCGCTCACCCGAACGCCCGTCAATCTCAGTTACTCGATGGACCTCGGCCGCACCGAGGCGCAGCCGGCTCTTTTCTGCGCCGTGTTCAACCTGTGCGACGCGGAAGAACGGCAGCGAGTCGAAAAAACTCAGCGGCTCGCGATATTGAGCCTCTCTGCGACGCGTGACAACTCCAACAGCCTGCTTTCGCCGACGCGCGGATCGATAGTCCGCGTCGAGGCGCGTCATTCTTCGCCCTTCATTCTGTCGGACACCGCTCTCCAGTTCAACAAATTTGTCGGCGATGCGTCGCGCTATATCAATGCCGGCGGTGGAAACGTGCTCGCGCTCCGGATTCGTGGTGGCGTCGTCTACGGACGAAGCCTGGGTTCCGTTACCGGGTTCATTCCGCCATCAGAGCGTCTGTACGCCGGCGGACCGACAACGGTGCGCGGGTTTGCGCAGAACGAGCTTGGATCGGCGATCTACATTGCCTCGACTCCGTTTCTGATCGTGCCTCCCGCCGTGAGCGGACTGCCGGACACCGTCGTGAGAGACACCAGTGGGATCCAGAGGAGAGTCGTTCCGGTCGGCGGCAATAGTCTGGTCGTCGGCAATGTCGAGCTGCGACTTCGCAGCCCGATACTTCCGGAGCTGCTCCAGCTCACTCTGTTCACTGACGCCGGAGAGGTTTGGAATCGCGGCAGCACCTCGGCGCTGAACGGCGTTAAGCTCAAAGTCACACCGGGGATTCAGATGACGGCTTTCTCTCCGGTTGGGCCAGTGCGTGTCGCGATCGGATACAATCCTTACCGGCGGCCGACCGGCCCGCTCTATTACGAAGCGACGACTTACGGGGGAGCGCCGCTACTGTGCGTGAGCCCGAACAACGATGTGCCGACGCACTTCTCTCCTCCAGCTCCGGTGACAAACGTCGTCACGATCACACAGGACACGCCTGCGAGCGGGTGTCCGGCGACGTATCAGCCCCCGAAGGACAATCGCTTCCGAAGCAAGCTCACCTTCAGCTTCGCAATCGGTCAGGCGTTCTAGCTTCCCATGAGCCGCCGTCTTCGCATCGTTCTCGCGAGCGCCATCGTGCTGGTGGGGCTCGGCGTGATCATTGTCCTCAGCGTCGTCGGCGTGACGCACACCGGCTTCGGCCAGGAGCGCGTGCGCGGAATGGTGTCAACGATGCTCGCGGGACAAGTGAAGGGAAGAGTCTACATCGGCCGGATGAGCGGCGGTTTTTTCAACGGCGTTACGATCGATTCCCTTGAGATCCGGGACGACGAGGATTCGGTGTTCTTTGCGTCGGGGCCAGTTCGAGTCTCCTACGACCCGCGGGATCTGTTCGATCGCAGAATTCTGCTCAGCAACCTGCGAGCCGAGCATCCAGTCGTTCACCTTCGCCAGCACGAGAACGGCGACTGGAACTGGAGGCGCATCTTTCCGGCGAGCGTCGAAAAGCAGAAGCGCAACGAGCGCGGATTTGGACAATACGTTGTCATCGACTCGACTGAGATTCACGACGCGACGTTCACTCTGACGCTTCCCTGGCGTCCGTCGGACACCCTGCGCGGCGCCAAGCTGGATAGCGCAATCAGATTCGAGCTGACCCGATCGGATCACGAGATTCGCCGCACCCGTGAAGGCCTCGCGCGGACATGGCGCTGGACGAAGGCTGAGGCGGACATTGGCTTCGCGCGCATCGCTGATCCAGACACGGTCGGTCGTCTCTTTCGAGTGCGGAACGTGAGCTTCGCCGAGACCGATCCGCCGTTCAACTTCCGCAACATCTCCGGAACGTTCCTCAACCTCGGGGATTCGATATTCGTCGACGCCGAGCACTGGGACCTTCCCCGCTCGACGGGTAGGGCGCGCGGCAGCGTCGTGTGGGGCAGCGATCTGCCGATCCGCTACTACCTGCACGTCGTCGGTGACTCGGTCGCGCTGAGTGACGTCGCGTGGGTCTATCCGACGCTGCCCACGACTGGCGGCGGCAAAATGGAGCTCGACATCCGTAGCGAGCGCGATCCGCGCCTCCTGGACTACGCGCTCACGAAGATGGATGTGCGCACGACCGGGTCACGACTGCTGGGGCAGATGACGTTTGCCACCGGCAATCCGATACTTGCGGTGAAGAACGTCGATCTTCAGGCCGCGCCGGTTGACTTCGATCTGCTCCGCACGCTCAACGGAAAACCGTTTCCGTACGACTGGCAGGGAAAGATCACCGGTAACGTGAAGGGAGCAGGCGGACCGCTCAACCATTTCAAGGTAGATCAATCGTCGCTGACCTTCGCCGACGCGCACGTGCCGGGGGCGATCACGAGCGCGAGCGGAGACGGTGAACTCGACATCAACGAACCAGCTTTCACCGCTTTTCACGATTTCCACGTCGACGTGGGAACGCTCGATCTGCGGACGTTGCAGTATCTCAATCCACTCTTTCCCAGGATCAAGGGAACAGTGTCCGGCACGGTCTCTCTCGATTCGTCATGGCTCGACGTGCGCTTCAGAAAGGCGGATCTCCTTCACCACGACGGCGCGCAGCCGCTATCGCACGTCACCGGCGACGGACGCGTGACGTGGGGCGACAAGTACCTCGTATATGATCTCTCCCTCCAGGCGCTGCCGCTCTCGTTCACTGCGCTCTCGCACTCGTATCCACTGCTTCCGTTGCGCGGAAGCTATGCGGGACCGGTGCAGGTGAAGGGAACTTCGCCCAACCTTCTCGTCAACACGACTCTCAGCGGCCCTGCTGGCACATTCGCGTACAACGGAATGGTGGACGCAGATGCTCCGCAGTACGCCGCACGCGGGCGCGCGACGACAACCGCGCTCGATCTACGCACGCTGCTCGAGAAAAACACTCTGCCCCATACCCAGCTCACGGGCCAGTACGATCTCGATCTGCGCGGCGAGTCTCTTCCGACGCTGGCGGGAAGCGCAATCGCATCGATCGAACCATCCACCGTCGCGGGCTTCCGCGTCGATCCTTCTATCGCACGAGTGCACCTGGCCAACGGTGTCGCGACCGTCGACACGCTGGCACTGAACGCGACGGGTTTGAAAGCGCACGCCTCGGGAACCTTCGGCATGACCGGGACCCGCACCGGCACTCTCAAGTTCAGCGCGGTGATGGATTCGCTGTCACGGCTGCGAGCACTGGTGCCGAGCCTCGAGACCAACGCGGCCGTCGATTCGCTTCACGGCAGCGCCGAGCTGACAGGCGAGTTGTCCGGCAGCATCGAGCATCTCGGGCTCAACGGTATAGTCAGAGCGAAGGACGTCACTTTCGGCACGCGTGGAGTGGAAAGCATGCGCGGCTCTATTCTGCTCGCGGATGTGACCAAGGACATCCACGGGTCGCTCATATTCGGCGCCGATACGGTTACTCTTGGTCCGGTCGGCTTCCACAACATCAGGGCATCGATCGCCATCGTCTCTCCTACCTCGGGACATTTCAGCGCGTCGATGCTGAGCCAGAGCGGCGTGCAGACAGAGCTCGCCGGAAATCTCACCCGCAGCAGGGACACCACCATCGTGCGATTGGATTCGGCCGCCGTACTGGTGGATTCCGCGAATCGCTACAGACTTCAATACCCCACGCGCATTCAGTTCTCGAAGGGGTTTCTCGCGCTCGACTCGCTGCTACTGCAGCATAGCAGCAAGGCGAAGCTCGTCGTCGAGAACGTGCGGCTGAACAGCGATTCGATCAAGGGACACGTGCGTACGGACAGCGTCGACTTGCGGCTCGTCCGCGCATTCGTGCCCGGATTGGTTGACGCGCGGGGCGCGGTCGTTGCGGACGTCGATATTCGCGGGAGCACCAAGCAGCCGCAGCTATTCGGCCAGATCTCGCTCGGCGACGGCTACGCACGATTCTCCAATCTCGGGACGAGCTACAACCACATCACCGCTGACATCGTGCTTTCCGGTGACACGGTTCACGTCAGAAAACTCTCGGCGGAAACAGTGAAGGACCGGCGCGGTACGGTGTCCGTCACCGGCACAGTGAGCTTCGAGCACTACGACAATCCATCGTTCTCGCTCACAGCCAACGCCTCCAACTTCCACGCTATCGAGAAGCCGGGTCTGGCGGCTCTCGACATATCGACAGGGCCGCCAGTGACACTGACTGGCTCAACCCAGGACGCTGTGATGCGCGGGAGCGTCCGCGTCGAGCGCGGAACGATCTACATCCCCGACGTCATCAAGAAGCAGATCATCGATCTCAACGATCCCGAGTTCCAGAACACCGCCGACACGCTGCTCTCGCAGAACCGCGAGGTGCTGCCACGCGCCCCCAAGGCCGTAGCGCGAAATCTCCGGCTGGAGAACGTGACTGTCGATATCGGATCCGACGTGTGGCTGCGCTCGTCGGAAGCGAACATCAAGCTCGGAGGGTCCCTCAACGTGACTCTCGCTCCGCCGAACCCGGGGGAGCCCCCAAAGCTCGCGCTCGAGGGACAGCTGAGCGGCGACAAGGGGACGTACAGACTCAATCTCGTCGATCCATTCATCCAGCCCACTTTCGATGTACAGAGCGGACAACTCCGCTTTTCCGGCACTCCCGATTTGAATCCGTCGCTCGACATCAAGGCGATCCACACGGTGCGTCAGCCGAGTAAGAGCGTGAACGGCCGCGATGTGAGAGTGGAAGTGGATATTACGGGCACTCTCGCGCATCCGAAGCTCGCACTGAGAAACCCCGACAATCTTCCGTTGTCCGAGAGCGATTTACTCAGCTATCTCGTGACGGGCGAGCCGGCCGTGGGTCTCGACAACACGACGGGCCAGGTAGCGGGACTGGGGGTGCGCGCACTCGGGAACATCTTTACGAACGCAATTCCGCGACAGCTGGTCGATATCGTCGAGGTGCAAACCGCCGTCAATACGGATCCGACGATACAGGGTGGCACCGCAACGAACTCGCCCTATTTTGGTCTGCTCAACACCCGCGCGGTTCTCGGCAAGCAGCTCGGCAGCCGGTGGTTCCTCGGACTGAGCACTGGGCTATGTTTCGTGAATCCAAGCGCGTTCAAGGAAAATCTTGGCCTTCAGCTCGAGTACCGAATCAGTTCTCTGTACAGCGCGCAGGCGGCGATCGAGCCGGGCTCGAGCAACACCAGGTGCGACAAGGGAACGGCGCCGACCTTCACTCCAACACAGACTCCATCCCAGCTCGGCTTCGACCTTTTCCGCAACTGGCGTTTCTAAAGCGTTGCTGGCTCGTCAATTACGAAGCTTCGCCTAGTATACTGTTCGCTGCACTGATCTAAAATCTTTCCAAAGTGATCCGAACTCCGTTTTAGCTCCCCGAGCCTGGCCGCGTACCTGATGGCGAAAAATCTGCGAGAAAAGGACTCGATGATGTGCCGCTCCTGCGGAAACGAGGAGCGCGCTTCAGAGGGATACCCTTGCACTGATTGCGGAACTTTCGTCTGCCTCATCTGCAACTTTCGCGGGATAACGCTGTGCAAGAGCTGCGTCGCGAAACGACCGGAGCCGCCGTTGACGCCAATGCGCTCACCGAAGATAGACTGGCCCGAGCATTGAGTGAGCACGTCACCGCCATCGCCGCGATCGCGCCGATGCTGTGTGAGCCGGACGTCAAGACGACACAGGTATCTCAGCTCCTTCACGGCCACATCGCCCTGGTCATGGAGCGAAACGGGTTGTGGCTGCACGTCAAAGGCGCCGACGGATACGCGGGATGGGTGCATCAGGGGTACGTAGTCACGATGCCCGAGCCGGTTCCGCCGCTCTCGGAAACCGGATGGAACGATCCGCGACCACTCTCACTCGGATGCACCGTGCGCGACGAGCACGGCGCGACCCGCAAGCTCCCGCTCGGCGCCCTGGTCACGGAAGGTCAGGAAAGATTCGGTGGACTGGCGATGATGCTCGAAGAGCGCCGTCAGAGCTTCCCTCCAGCAGCTGACTCGATCACTGCAACAGCGATGACATACTTCGAGGGCACATCGTATGAGTGGGGCGGGGTGACGCCGTGGGGCTGTGACTGCTCCGGACTCGTGTCGAGCTCATTCCATCTCCACAGCATCAATGTGCCGCGCGACGCATGGATGCAGGCCGCGACAGGCAAGCCGGTGCCTGGGATAAAGGATCTGCGCCCCGCGGATCTTCTCTTCTTCTCAGACGAGCCCGCGGCCGATGGAAAGATCACCCACGTTGCGATCTCGCTCGGAGGGATGAAGGTGGTGCACCTCGCGCTCGGTCGCGGGGGCTACGCTGTCGATGATCTCGATAGCGGAGACGAGTACACAACTCTCCTGGTTCAACGATTTCGCTTTGGGCGACGGATTCTCTAGCTTCTCTCGCTTGAACTTCTGGCATTGTCTCGCATGGTCGCTCGACTCCCTGTGCAGGTGACTGTGAGACCGAGGGAGATCGTAGACTTGAAGCTCGCGCGGACGCCGCCGAAGAGGACACTCCTCCTCGACCCAAACAGAGATGCGTAGACCTTAGCTGACCATTGTGTTCGGGGTTCCCGTGACCATCGGCTGCTGCGTCGGACCCGAGACGAAGAGTCGAGCCGCCGCTGTCGGTTGACCGTCAAGCGTGACTTGCATCGTGTACTGTCCGGCCACGTTGAGCGGGAGATCCACGACAGCAATGATCGGCAGATCCAGCTCGATTACCGGATTCGCAGCCTGGGCCACGCTCATCTCGCCGGATGATGACCACAGCTCCTCCTCGAACGGAGAGAGCCACCGGAACGTGAGCTTGTGCGAACCGGTGTCGTCGCCGTTCGCCTTGAGTCGAACCACGAAATGAGTCCGCGGATGGATTGTCGGCAGTCCCGCCACCTGCACCGCGTCGAAGACGCCGAGGATGTTGAGCTTTCCCTCCTGCGAGAGGTTGGCGGCATCGGCGAAGACCGCGAACGAGATGTGCATGACGCAAAGTAGCCGCGGCGCGCCTTGCCCGGCTAGCTTTCTTCGATGACGGAATCAGCTACTCATCCCTCGGCAATAACCGCGGAGCCGAAAGCACGTCCAGCGTTTGGTCTGACAGATGTCCTCCTGTTCGCGATGGCGGCGATCTGGGGTGCCAATTTTGTGGTCGTGAAGTACGCCACGCACATCTTCAACCCCATGGCATTCACCGGGCTGCGCGTTGGAGTAGCCGCGGTGTTTCTCCTTGGTGCGGCGTTTGTCGGTGGTGGAATCACGCTTCCTCGCCGCGATGTGATCGCTCTCCTTCTCCTAGGCGTGCTCGGGAATGGATTGTATCAGCTCTTCTTCGTGCTCGGCGTCGCTCGCACCCGCGCCGGGAACGCGTCGTTGATAGTTGGCGCCGCCCCCGCCTTCATCGCGCTGGTTGCGCGGGCGCGCGGGATGGAGCGCGTGAAGAGGACGACGTTGGTGGGCATCGGACTCTCAGTGATTGGCGTCGCGCTGGTAATCGTTGGTAGCGCGAACGAGTCGACCGGTGACACGACATTACTCGGCTCACTGCTCGTTTTCCTCGGCGTCATCTGTTGGACGCTGTACACGATCGGTCTTCAGCCGTACGCAAAGCGGATCAATATCATCCAGCTTTCGGCGATCACACTGGTTGGTGGGGCGGTTCCGCTGCTCTTCGCGTCCGCCCCGACACTGATCTCGACCAACTGGTCTGATATCGGAATCGGAGGGTGGCTCGCGGTCTTCTATTCGAGTGTGATATCGATGGGCGTCGCGTACTTCTTCTGGTATCGGGGCCTCCGCGTGCTTGGTCCGACACGCACTGCGGTCTACTCCAATCTTCAGCCGATCGTCGCTCTCCTCGTCGCCTGGGCTTTCCTCAGTGAGACTCCGACGATTTTTCAGGGCGTCGGCGCGGCGACGATCATCGCCGGAGTTTTTCTGACGAGAACATGAGGCTCGTCCTGTTCGACATCGACGGCACTTTGCTCAGCTCGGAAGGAATGGGCCGGGCATCGATGCAGCGCGCACTATCCGAAGTGTTCGGATCTCCCGGAAATCCGTCGTACCGATACGACGGAAAAACCGACAAGCAGATTGTTCGCGACACTATGCGGCTGGCAGGGCATTCGGATGCCCACATCGATTCGCAGATGGAGAAACTGATCGAGCTATACGTCGATGGACTGCGGAGCGGGGCGAAGAGCGGGAAGTTCAGCGTCAGGCCACTCGCGGGGGTCGTGGAGATACTGGACGCGCTCGAAAGGCGCGACGACGTCGTGCTCGGATTGCTGACAGGCAACATCGAGCCCGGGGCGCGAATAAAGCTGAGCGCGGCGGGGATCAACCCGGATCGGTTTCGCGTCAACGCCTTCGGATCCGACCACGAGAGTCGTCCCGAGCTGCCGGCAATTGCGCAGCGGCGGGCGAGTGAGACGCTCGGGCTTACAATCACAGGAGAGCGACTGGTCGTCATCGGCGACACGCCCGCCGACATCGAGTGCGGGCGCTCGCTCGGCGCCCGCTCCATCGGCGTGGCGAGCGGCCACTACACGGTGGAGCAACTCGAGGCGCACAATCCTTACGCGGCTCTGTCTTCTCTCGCGAACACGGAACAGGTGCTGGAGACGATTCTGAATGCTTGAGGTCGAGCTCAAGGCGGTCTGCGATGATCTCCCAGCGCGGCGGAAGCGGATCGAACAAGCGGGAGCGAAGCTCACCTACGAAGGGAGACTCGTGGACAGGCGCTACGACATCGAGTCACGGGAGCTCGCCGATCGCGACGAGGTCCTGCGCGTAAGACGCTACGAGAGCCGTGGAGCGGCGAAGACCTATCTCGACTGGAAGGGTCGTACCGAGACGCAGGGACCATACAAGATCAGGGAAGAGATCTCCACCCTGGTCGACGATTTCGCCGCGACCGAGCAAATCCTGGACAAGGTCGGGTTCATCGTCACAATGGAAGTCGATCGCGAGATCGCCCAGTACCAGCTCGGCGCTGCGACCATCAGGTTCGAGATCTATCCCCGCATGGACGTGCTGGTGGAAGTAGAGGGAGAACCCGACGCCATCGAGCACGCGATCGACGCTCTCGGGATGTCGAGAGGCGAGTTCACCAGCGAGAGGCTGCCCGCTTTCGTCGGCCGGTTCGAGCAGAGGACAGGGGTCAAGGCAGCGGTGTGCGATAGGGAGCTTTGATAACTGAAACTGAACGGGTAACTGCTTGTGCCTCCCGCCTTTATCCTGATAGATTCACTCGGAAATGAATTCTCGATCAATGCGATGGATTGGTGCCTCGATCCTGTCGCTCATAGCAGCTGTCAATCTCCCCGCCCAGGAAAATCCTGCCAAACGTCTCGCGAGCATCGTCGGTGTTGCCGTCGATGAGTACGCGAAAGCTGTAGACGACCGCGGAAAGCTCATCTCCAAGGATGAGTTCGACGAGACTTACGGGTTTCTGACTGACGCCAAGCTCGTAGCCGCTCGCTTGAGCGGCTACGACGCCAGCGCGACCAGGGCAATTCTCGACAGCCTCACACTGGCGGTCGCAACCAGGAAACCGCCGGCCACGGTCAAGCAGTTCTACAAACTTTTCGCGGCATCACTTGGCACGGCGGGGGCGATGGACCTTCCGAAAGGTCCGCTGGATACCGCGCAGGGTCACGCGCTGTACCTCACGAATTGCGCTTCTTGTCACGGGATGAGGGGTGCCGGCGATGGCCCGGCCGCTCACACACTGAGCACTCCACCACCGGCAATCGGCTCGAAGGACAGAACTCCCGAGCTCACACCGACGCTGGCTTACAATGTCATCTCAGTTGGAGTGCGCGGAACGGCAATGGCTGCCTTCGCGCCAGTGCTCACGACGCAGCAGCGCTGGAACATCATCAATTACATCTACGCGCTCCGCGGCCAGAGCATGTCCCTTCCCGTGGCGCGAGCCGACGCGACGGCGATTCCCGGAGACACCGCATCACCGGTGATACTCGCCCTCCTCGACAGCGCGCTCGAATTCGCCCGCGCTGGCAAGGCCGCGGAGGCTGGGGATCGCGCATTCGATGCGTATATCGCGTTCGAGCCACTCGAGACTTCCGCTCGCGCAAAAAGGCCGGGGCTGGTCGCGACGATGGAGCGATACTTCGCCGACTTCAAGGGCGCGGTGAAGCGCAACGACATCGTGGGAGCGAAGACATCACGCGACGCAATCGCCGATGGACTTCCCGCAGTGATAGATCTCACCCAGCAGCCATCGACAAGCTGGGAAGCATTCTTCCAATCGTTCCTCATCATCCTGCGCGAAGGTTTCGAAGCGATCCTCGTGCTCGGCGCAGTCGTAGCGTTCCTGATCAAGACTGGACATCGCGAGCGGTTACGCTCGATATGGGTCGGTCTCACGCTCGGAGTGTTCGCAAGTCTTGCCACCGCGGTAGTGCTCAAGACGTTATTGGGCGCCATGCCCGCGAGCCGCTCGCTCGTCGAGGGGATAACGATGCTGGTCGCCGTGGCCGTTCTCTTCTCGGTCAGCTACTGGCTGATCTCCAAGGTAGAAGCCGCCAAGTGGCAGAAATTCATCCGCGAGAAGGTGACGTCAGCGCTGGAGCACGGTGGCGGCAAGGCGCTCACACTAGTCGCGTTCCTCGCTGTTTACAGAGAAGGAGCTGAGACGGCGCTCTTTTATCAGGCGCTGTTCAACAGCGGGCCGAACGTCGGAGTGCCTCTCGCTCTCGGAATCGTCGTCGGGCTCGCCGCGCTGGCGGTGATATTCACGCTGTTCTACCGATACGGCGTCCGCATCCCAATGCGCCCCTTCTTTGCCGTCACGAGCTTGCTGCTTTACTACATGGCGTTCGTGTTCATGGGTAACGGAATTCGTGAGCTCCAGGAAGCGAACGTGATGCCCATCACGGTCGTTCCAGGAGCGCCCCACGTCGATGCGATGGGCATCTATCCAAGTGTGGAGACACTAGTGGCGCAGGGGATTCTCGTTGTGCTACTAATCTTCGCGACGATCAAGACATTCTGGCCAGGCCACAGAGTAGATGCCGGCGAGAGCTGACGAGAAGAAGGGAATTCTCCCGAAAGGCTACCGCCTTCCCGAGGCGACGCATCTGGGAAGAGTTCGCCTTCAGGTCGCCGATCTCGGCCGTTCGCTTCTCTTCTACGAGAGTGTCCTCGGCCTGCGCGTCATCAACCGCACCGCAGATTCGGCCAGTCTTGGCCCCCACGGAGAGGAGCGCGAGATCGTTCATCTACGTGGACTGTCGAGCGCGAGGCCGGTTCCTCGCCGCGGTTTGTTGGGCCTCTATCATTTTGCGATCCTGCTTCCGGATCGCGCTTCACTCGGACGCTTCGTCGCGCATCTTGCGGAGACCGGTGTCTACGCCGGGATGTCGGACCACTTCGTGAGCGAAGCGGTGTACCTCACCGATCCGGACGGACTCGGCATCGAGGTGTACGCTGACAGACCTCGTGACGCCTGGCGTTATGACGAGCGTCAGCTCCGCATGGCGACGAACCATCTCGATGTCGACGATCTGGTACGATCAGCGCACGGCGAGCCCTGGATTGGAATGCCGGCCGGCACAGTGCTCGGCCACGTCCATCTCTACGTGGACGACATCGATAAGGCCGAAGCGTTCTATCATGACGCGCTTGGCTTCGACAAGGTCGTGTGGAGTTATCCTGGCGCTCTCTTCATGTCCGCCGGAGGCTATCACCATCACCTTGGAACCAACACCTGGGCGAAGGGCGCCTCGCCTGCTACGAACGCGGACGCGCGGCTGCTGGAGTGGGAGATCGTCGTTCCATCGAAGAAGGATGCAGAGCAGGCAGCGCAGAATGTCGCGGCGGCCGGTTACGAAGCGAAGCCTGAGAATGGCGAGTGGATCCTCTCCGACCCATGGGGAACGAGGTTGAGACTCGTCCCGGAGAAAAAATGAGAATAGCGTGCGGACGTACTTTGTTATCGATCGCGTTAGTAGTTGGCGGCTGCGCTACTCAGCCGAGCTCTTTGCTGACGGTTACTCCCGCCTCGGACGTTGCCGCGATACGCGCAGTTTTCGACACGACGGCCGCCGGGTGGAATCGCGGCGATTTGTCAGTGTATCTCTCTGGCTACGCGAGCTCAGCGACGGCGATGGGCCGCACCGGACTGGTGCACGGGCCGAGCGGAATCGGCGATCAAATGAGAGCGGGCTTCTGGAAGACGGGACGCCCTGACCAGATCCTGAGCTACGATCATCTCGAGATCCGGCCGCTCGGACCCGATCACGCGCTGGCAACGGGCCAGTATATCCTGACCGGAGCGGGCCAACCCAATCGAACTGGTTGGTTCACGACGATTTGGGAGCGGACGCCAGCCGGATGG
>CATPBN010000227.1 GCA_955652635.1 uncultured Gemmatimonadaceae bacterium | reverse complement strand
TCGATGGGAGGGAATCGGAGCGGAGGCTCGCTCGGTGCATCCTGAAAATAAATTCTGAACACGATCGCCTTCCTGTCATCCGATAAGACATCAATCAGGTACGCATAGGGCTCGCCCAACTTCCACTCCGCGGCGGTGTGGGGCAGGCTGTCGAGATCGACATCGACCGAGCCTAGAGTGTAGAGATAGCTGTGTCTCAATGCGCGGTAAGTTGGTGCGTGCCCGCCAACTAGCGCCATGAATCGATACGCGCTGTCGCTCGTGTAATACCAAACCCCACGCCGATTCTTGGATCCCGCCTCACCAAGGGAAATGGCGACGACTCGTTGTCCGCCGTTGGAGCGCAGAGTCGAGTCGCCCATAAGCATGTGGCGAACGGAAGGACCGCCAAAGATCACGGCCTTCGTCGCGCGCCTGAGAGCGATGTACGGGATGTCCATCAAGTGATCGTAATGACCGTGTCCCACAAGGATCGTCGTAGCTCGGTCCGCCGAACGGGGAAGCAGTCTCTCAATTGCTGGAGTATCGGAGGAGATTCGTGGTGTGCTGCGAAGCAGTCGAGTGATTTGAGGACTGACCATGGTCAGTGAGGGATTGCTGAAGAAGGGCGCAGTCAGGATTACATGCCGCTGATGCTCAATGAGGAGACCCGACACTCCGAGGTACGTGACGGATATGACGCGATTTGAATCGCCGCACTCGGCGCCCGCACATCCCAGGTGCGCCCCCGATTCCATTTGCCTGTAGATCGTGATTGGAGGGCGGCAGCCGATCATCAAGAGCAGCACAATCGGGAGAGCATTTTCTCGACGCATGGGGCTGCCCTCTGGCCGACCTAAAGGGAGAAGGCCGGCTCAGGCTAGACCGAGGCCCGACAAGAGCCCTTCGAACCGCGGGTCGCCGCTGATCCGATCATAAACGGGCGCTCTGATTCCAAAAGCCAGCGTGCAGTCTCGCTCCGAGCTTGCTTTCCCGAGCCAGTCGAAGGCGGCGTCCGGCTCGCCGAGATTTGCATAAATCCAGGAGATCATCGTCGGCCCGACGTACACCTGCTTCGAGCGATCGAGAAGCTCATCGAGCACCCTTTGCGCGGAAGTCCGGTCGCCAGCCATCGCGTGAACGACGGCCAGAAGCGCGCGCAACAGATTCAGATCAGGCGAGAGCGCTACGCCCCGCTCCGCATGATTGATTGCTTCCGCATTCATCCCCTTCGCGGCGTATGACATGGTCATGGCCAGGAGAGCGAGAAAGGATGTGCGATCGCGCTCGAGGGCCCGCTGGGATTCTGCGATCGCCTGATCGTACTGGCGCCCATGATACGATACGAGCGCGGCTATTCCATTGGTCGCGGGAGACAATGGATCGAGTTCCTGTCCCAGGCGAGCAGCTTCCACGGCCTCTCGTTGCCTATCGACAATGCTGAGCAGCCAGGCATGAAAGCTGTGCGCGAGCGCGTGTCGCGGATTCAGATCGATGGCATGGAGCAGTGAGGATTCCGCCGCATCCCAATCAAGGCTCAGTAGCTGAACGAAGCCGAGAGAAGTGCGTGATTCGGCCAATTCGGGCGCCAATTCCACTGCACGCGTTGCTGCCGCAAGTGCCTTGGGGAGAACCGTCGAAGGCGGCAGAAATCCCCAGAGTCCTGGGAGGCTGTACGAGTCCGCGAGTCCGTGATACGCGAGCGCGTAATCTGGATCTTTGACAAGCGCATGCTCGAAATGACGGATCGCCTTTTCCAGCATTCCCCTCATGTTCCATCGATACCAGCAATGCCGGCCCCGCAGGTACAACTCGTATGCCTCGACGTTTTCGGTGTGCCGCTTGCCGAGGGCCTGATCCTGCGCCGCAGTCAGCTTGACCTTGAGCCGGTCCACAATTGTTCGCGCGATCTCGTCCTGAATCTCGAAGACGTCCTCGAGCTCTCGATCATAGCGTTCCGACCAGATGTGGTATCCGTCGGTCGCATTTATCAGTTGAGCGCTGATGCGCACGCGCTGGCCCATTCGACGTACACTTCCTTCGAGCACGGTACTCACATTGAGGAGTTGTCCGATCTCAGTGATGCCCAGCGACTTTCCCTTGAGCGCGAAACTCGAAGTACGCGCCGCAACTTTCAGCGTGGGAATTCGCGCAAGTGCGTTGAGAATCTCCTCCGTGATCCCATCGGAGAAATACTCATTGTCGGGATTCTCGCTCATGTTGGCGAACGGCAGGACCCCAATGGACGGCTGCTCGATCTCACGGAGGCGATTGGCTGTGTTCGGCGTAGAGCGATACGCAATCGGTTCGACGGAAGCCTCCGAATCGCGCTTTCCCTTCCCCGACGTAGTCAGCGCAGAGGTTGGGCTCACCGCGATGGAAGTCGCCGGCTGGGGCGGATCCAGCGAGCTGTGATCAGATAGCGCTCGAACGATCTCATCGGCGCGGCCGAACCGGTCACCCGGATCCCGCTCCAGCGCTTTTGCGACTACGTCGTCGAGCCAATGCGGAACCTCCTTCCTGACGACCGATGGTCGCGGAGCCGGCTCGGTAAATCGCTTGACGAAGCCCTCTTTTCCCACAAACGGAGGCTTCCCGGTCAGCATCTCGTACAGAACGCAGCCGAGGCTGTAGATATCGCTGCGTCCATCGAGCTTGCGGTCACCCATCAGTTGCTCGGGACTCATGTAGGCCGGAGTGCCGGGCCCGCCCATGCCAGTGCGCGTGAGCTGCTGCACTCCACCGACGTCGATCGCGCGCGCGATTCCGAAGTCGGCGACGATCGCGTGTCCGCCGGAAAGCAGGATATTCTCCGGCTTGATGTCGCGGTGAATGACGCCTTGCCCGTGAGCATAAGACAGAGCATCCGCCGCTTCGCAGGCGATCCTTGCAGCGGCATCTATTGGAAGGTGCCGTTCGCGGCTCATTTTGTCGCGCAAAGTCTCGCCGCTGACGTAGGGCATGAGATAGTAGAGAATCGCTTCGACGTGGCCCGAATCATGGAGCGGAAGGATGTGCGGATGCTGAAGCCGGGCGAGTAGCCGAATCTCCCGGATGAATCTCAACTCGCCGGTATCCGAGCTCGGATCCGCGTTCAGAACCTTGAGCGCGAGTTGGCGGTCGTGCCTCGAATCCTTTGCCAGGTAAACAGTGGCAAAGGCGCCCTGACCGATCTCCCGTCCGATTTCGTATCGTCCGGCGAGGGCAGTTCTAAGGGGGCCAATCGGATCATGCGAGTCTGCCATGATGCCTTGGGACGGAGCTGGGCAAACATAAGTTGTAATGTTCCTGTCAGCCAGAGTCAGGGGGACGCCTTTGCTCCCCGATCGTCTGCGAGACCGGATTGAGGCGGCTGGCCGGTACCGCTTCGGCTCTGCATTTTCCTGACTGACTGTTCCTTGTCCCTCTTAACCTCGCCGATCAACGATGCTCGCCACTCGCCCATTGCCGGTTTTCCTTACACTCATTGCAGCCGGGATCTCGTTACCGGTTGCTGCGCAGAAAGTCGATCCCTCACTCTACTCGAGCCTCGAGTGGCGAATGATCGGGCCGTTTCGCGGGGGACGGACGATTGGCGCCACGGGCGTCCGGGGACAGCCCAACGTTTTCTACGTAGGCGTCAACAACGGTGGCGTCTGGAAGACGACCGATTACGGGCGGGTGTGGACGCCCATCTTCGACGCCCAGCCAACTGGCTCGATCGGTGACCTCGCTGTCGCCCCATCCAATCCGAACGTGATCTACGTGGGAACCGGCGAGGGAGTGCAGCGTCCCGATCTGTCGACGGGGGACGGCGTCTACAAATCAACCGACGCCGGGAAGACATGGCGTCACCTCGGTTTGCGCGATGGACAACAGATCGGAGGCGTGATCGTTGATCCCAAAGATGAGAACCGCATCTTCGTCGCCGTGCTGGGACATCCTTACGGGCCAAACCCCGAGCGGGGAGTATATCGGTCGACCAACGGTGGCGAGTCGTTCGAGCGCGTCCTCTACAAGGACGAGAACACGGGCGCAATTCAGGTCGCATTTGATTCAGGCAATCCGCAAATCGTGTACGCCGATCTCTGGGCGGGGCGACAGGGACCGTGGGAGAACTCGTCGTGGAATGGACCGCTCAGTGGACTCTTCAAATCGGTTGATGGAGGCACGACCTGGCGTCAGTTGACCGCCGGACTTCCCACCACCGCCCAGGGACTGGGGAGGATCGGATTCGCCATCGCCCCAAGCGATCCGCGCCGCATGTATGCAACGGTCGACGCTCCAACCCTGGGCGGGATTTATCGCTCGGACGACGCCGGCGAGACTTGGCGGCGCACCAACGACGAAGTACGCGTGTGGGGCCGCGCATCTGACTTCGCCGAGGTCAGAGTGGATCCGCGAAATCCGGATGTGATGTATTCGGCGAATACCTCGACGTACCGATCGATCGACGGAGGGAAGACCTTCACCGCGATCAAGGGCGCGCCCGGCGGCGACGACTACCATCGCATCTGGATCAACCCCGACAATCCGGACATCATGTTGATCGCGAGCGATCAGGGCGCGACGATCACGGCGAACGGCGGACAGACCTGGAGCTCGTGGTACAATCAACCGACGGCCCAGTTCTATCACGTGATCACCGACAACAGGATTCCCTACTGGGTGTACGGCGGCCAGCAGGAGAGCGGATCTGTCGGCACGCAGAGTCGCGGAGACTACGGTGCGATCACGTTTCGCGAGTGGAATCAAGTGGGAGCCGAAGAGTACGGCTACATCGCGCCGGATCCGCTCGACCCGAACATCATTTACGGCGGCAAGATCAGCCGGTTCGACCAGCGGTCGCGAGAGGTTCAGAACATCAGTCCTGAGGCGGTGCGGTCCGGCAAGTACAGGTTTCTCAGAACTGCCCCGATCATTTTCTCAACCGTAGATCCTCATACTCTCTACTTTGGGTCGAACGTTCTGTTCAAGACGGTTAACGGTGGTCACAGCTGGGACATCGTAAGTCCCGATCTCACGCGCCAGAACTATGACGTGCCGCCCAGTTACGGGATGTACACCGACGGGAATCTCGATCGCGCGAAGAATCGGGGCGTGATCTACACAATCGCTCCATCGTTCCGGAGCGCGAACACGATCTGGACGGGGTCGGACGACGGATTTATCCAGCGCACGCGCGATGGTGGCAAGACATGGACAAACGTGACGCCGGGCGCACTTACTCCGTGGAGCAAGGTGTCGCTGATCGAGGCGTCGCACTTCGACGAAATCACAGCGTACGCGGCGGTCAACCGCTTCAAGCTGGACGATCTCCACCCGCACATCTATCGCACCCACGATGGTGGCGTGACATGGAAGGAGATCGTCAACGGAATCCCAGTGGACGAAGTGGTGAACTCCGTCCGCGAAGATCCTCTTCGTCCCGGCCTTCTGTTCGCGGGCACCGAGCGCGGTGTCTATTTCTCTATCGACGATGGCGAGCAGTGGCAGCCGCTTCGCCTCAATATGCCGGCGACCTCCATTCGCGATCTAGTAATTCACGATGACGACATCGTCGTTGGCACCCATGGACGGTCGTTCTGGATCCTCGACGACATGACGCCGCTCCGGCAGCTCGCGGCGCGCTCCGCGCCCACGGAGACTTTCCTTTTCAAGCCGAAGCTTACCTACCGTTTCCGCCGCAACAAGAACACCGACACGCCGCTCCCGCCCGAGGAGCCGGCGGGAAAGAATCCGCCCGATGGGGCGATCATCAACTATCGAGTCGCAGCGGATGCGAAGGCGCCGGTGGTGCTAGAGATCGTCAACGGCTCCGGTGGTGTGGTGCGTGCCTTTTCGAGCGCGGACTCAGTCGAGCCGATCGAGACGGATCTCAACGTTCCGACGTATTGGGTTCGTCCTCAACAACGACTGGCGAGCAGTGCCGGCACGCACCGATTCGTCTGGGACCTGCACTACGCGCCCCCCAAGGTCCTCGGGCACGATTACCCGATCTCGGCCATCTACGGCGACACCCCGCGCTCTCCGCTCGGCCCAGCTGTTCTTCCCGGCGAGTACTCAGTTCGGCTCACCGTAAGCGGGCGAACATACGCGCAGCCGCTCACGATCAAGATAGATCCTCGCGCGCCGATCACCGCCGCGGGGCTCAAGCTCCAGCACGACATCGGCGTTCGGATGAACGACGCGATCAGTCGTGATTTCGCGGCGTTGCTCGAGGTGCGGCGTCAGCGCGCGCTCCTTAAGACCCAGCGCGAAGGCGCAAAGGCGGGCGAGGTTGCCGATTCGCTCACTGCTCTCGACAGCGCGTTGGCGACTATCGAAGCTGGTTCACGGAGCGGCGCGGCAGAGAATCTCGTGCGTTTGAATGGAGAGCTCGCCGGGATCCTCGAGACGATTGAAGGGGCCGACATGGACCCGACCACCCAGGCCGTTCGAGCGGCGGCCGATCTCGAGCGGTCCCTCGCTTCGGTCCTCAGCCGATGGTCCGAAATTCAACGCACGCGACTTGGCCGAAATTCGCGGTAGATTAAGGCTCCCGCGCAAGAGCCGCTGACGGAGAAACGATGACGACGAGCAAGGAAACGGAGTGGATGAATCACCCGCGGTTGCGGAAGCTCGTCACCGCCGTCAACGAGCTTACCCTGGCGGAGCGCATCACACTGGTCAAGGGACTCGTGCCGGCAATTGCGGACGAGTTATCCGACACCGAATACGAAAAATTCGTCGACGCGATTCG
>CATPBN010000226.1 GCA_955652635.1 uncultured Gemmatimonadaceae bacterium | reverse complement strand
CTCTTCCCCATCGCGCGGGGATGGCGTGTTCGCTGGACGGGCGACGGATCCACTCTCGCACTCGGCAACAGTCCTTCCCGAGCGATCGACAATGAGCCGAGTCAGACATGGTCCGCGCTCGATCCGGTGACGGGTGCGCTGCATGGGACGTTACCCGCGAACTCGAAGCTCGCTGACGTGAAATTCACGCAGGGCCCGACGATTGATCGCTCGCTGCCGATCGACATGACCCAGTCTCCGCCGATCCAGATACGGCGTGGCACTCAGACTTTCACGATCCTGAGCAACCGCGGAGTGATCACAATCGCGGATCCGCCGGGTGTCGGCAGCACTGGAGCGCAGCGAGTTGTGGGAGCCGGAATCGCCCTCGCAGCGAGCGCAAGTGGTCGGTACATCATCGCCTTGGCGCCGCGGGCTCGGCCCGGCCCCAATGAGCCAGCTGTGGAGCCGGTGGTGTACACCGTCGCATGGTAACAATGAACTGCAACTGAACATGCCGCATCAGCGTTGAGCGGGTAGCAGGCGGCAGCGCAGTTGCAGTTCGTTTGTTACCGCCCGATGCGCCGTAGTTCCACAAGAAGACAATGGTCCTGCACGACGTCGATGCCGGCTCGCGCAAGCCTCGCCGCCGCCTCATCGTTGCGAATGCCGAGCTGAAACCAGGCTGATTTCGGCGACTTGGCGATGATGTCGTCAACGTGCTGCGGAATGTCCACCGGCCGCCGAAAAACATTCACCATGTCGATGTCGCCGGGGATGTCGGTCAGCTTGCGATACACACTCTCGCCGTGCATCTCCGTCAGCTCCTTGTAGTACACGGGGACGGGAACGATCTCGTACCCCGCGCGCTGCGCGTATTCGGGGACGTAGTACGCGGGCTGGTCTGGATGCGGCTTGATGCCGAGTACCGCGATTCGATGCGTGCTCTCGAGGAGCCGTTTTATCTGTTCGGGCTTGTCGAGCAGATGCTCGCGCCAATCGGTCGTGTGAGCCTGTGTCGTCATCAATTCTCACTCTGTGCACGCGGGGTAACGGTAATCACATTGCCCGCATAAATTGCAAGAGCGAGTCCAGCTCAAATTCCCCGGAGATTGCAACGTAATGCGGATGTTAGTTCTCGGCGCGGGCCTTCAAGGCTCGGCCTGCGCTTATGATTTATTGCAGAATCCAGAAGTAAAAGAGGTCCGCCTCGCCGATCTGCACACCGATCACCTGGCGCCGTTTCTGGCGCCGCACTCAGGGAAGCGCCTGATCTTCACGCCCCTCGACGTGCGCGACAAGGACGCAGTGCTGGCGCTGATGCGACAGTCGAATGCGGCAATGAGTGCGATCCCCTATTACTTCAATTACGACCTCGCGGCGATCGCGGTGCAGGCGGGCGTGCACTTCGCCGACCTTGGGGGGAACACCGAGATCGTCTTCAAGCAGAAGACTCTCGACGCGCAGGCGAAAAAGAAAAACATCACCATCATTCCGGACTGCGGTCTCGCGCCCGGAATGGTGAACATCCTCGCCGAGCACGCGATCAACCAGCTGGACACCACTGAGAGCGTGCGGATCTTCGTCGGCGGATTGCCGCAGGATCCCGAGCCGCCGCTCAATTACCAGATTGTGTATTCGCTCGAAGGAGTTCTGGACTACTACACGACTTTGTCGTGGGTCCTTCGCGGCGGCAAGCGCACCCAGGTCACGGCTTTGTCGGAAATAGAACCCGTCCGCTTCGATGGATCGGTCGGCAAGCTGGAAGGCTTCCACACAGCTGGCGGGCTCTCGACGATGGCATTCCGATACGAGGGCAAGATCCCCACGATGGAATACAAGACGCTCCGCTATCCCGGGCACGCGCGAATCATGGAAGCGATCCGCGAGCTCGGGCTACTGGACCTCACTCCGGTCGATGTCAAAGGGATGAAGGTCGTCCCGCGCGATCTCGTTGTCGCGGCAATGGGTCCTCGACTCACCAAGCCCAACGCTCACGACCTCGTTGCATTGCGCGTCGTCGCCGAGGGTAAGAAAAAGGGCAAGCGGAAGAAAGTCGGCTATGAGATGGTGGACTACTACGACGAAAAGGCCGACATCAGCGCGATGGAGCGCTCGACCGGGTACTCGCTTTCAATTACGGGTCAGATGCAGGCGCGCGGAGAAATCGGAAAAGCGGGCGTGTTCACACCTGACGAAGCAATTCCCGCCAAGAAGTACATCGCCGAGCTAAAGAAACGCGGAGTCGTGATCAAGGAGATGCGGTAACGGGAGGCTAATGCTCAGCCAACAGGTAAATCGCGCTGAGTGCCAGCAGAAAGTAAGGGACGAGCGCCGCCGCCCCAACGTAATCCTTCGCCACGCGCTGTCCAAAGAATAGTGCGCACAGGTTGATCGCCCCGACCACGGCGCCGAGGTAAGCGACCATGCTATCGTGCGTGAGGATCAACACCACACAACCCATTCCACTCAACGCGCCAGCGGAGATCTCCAGGAGCGTGATCACTGCGAACATTGGCCCAACCGTTCCAGCCAGCGGACTCTTCGCGAAATGTTGTTCGAGGTACGCGCGATTTCCCCGGCGATCCACCACCTTGTCGATTCCCGATTGCAGGAACAAGATTGCCAGGAATGCCGACACAAGTATCTGTAGGATGTACGAGGCAATGTCGGGCGAGGTCAGTCGCGGCATGGCGTTATTTTAGCACTGTCGAGGCGAAACTGTCCAATGCCGGCGGTGGATGACTCACTGGGATAGAGCGCAGGCCCTACTTGTTGCCGTCATTTGCGTGCTCGGATGTCAACCGCCGATGCGCATGAACCCGCCGCACGCGATGGTCGACGCGTCGCAACAAATCGTCGTTGTGATAACTCCCAATTGGACCTCGACGACGGGTGGAATGCAGCGCTTCGAGCGCGCAACGCCGACGTCTGACTGGAGGTCACTCGACTCGGCCGTACCGGTGGTCGTCGGCCGTACGGGGATCGCGTGGGGCGTAGGCTTCGACGGCGTCTCCGCGGAAGGTCCACACAAGCGCGAAGGCGACGGAAAGGCGCCAGGGGGATTCTTCCCCCTCGACACCGCGTTCGGTTTTGCTGCGCGCGACTCCATGCGGACAGTGAGGCTGCCTTACGCGGAATTGCTGGCCACGACGGATTGCGTCGATGACGTTGCGTCCGCCCACTACAACACCGTCGTGGACAAGGCGTCGGTGCCCCGCGTCGACTGGAACAGCGCCGAGCACATGCGAGCGGTCGCTCAGTACAAGATCGGAGTGATCGTCGGATACAACGCGGCCCCGCCAGTGAAGGGACGCGGCTCCTGCATCTTCCTGCACATCTGGGCTGGACCAGACTCCCACACCGCAGGATGCACGGCGTTCGACGAGGCGAAGTTGCGCGACCTAATGATGTGGCTGGATCCCACGAAGCGGCCGCTGCTGGTTCAACTCACCGCGAACGACTACGCAAGCTTGCAGGTCAGGTGGAGACTGCCGGCGGTTGAGCGACCGGGCTAGAGTCTCGCTTTCAACCCGACGCTTAGTGTCCTACCTGGGACCACGGTGATGTTGTCCGGCTCGCCGTGCTGTCGGTTGAGGAGATTCTCACCACTCAGCGTGAATCCGAGTCCGCGGAAGACATTCCTTCCGATGCTCGCGCGCAAGCGCGTCACGCCGCTGTACTGGAGCCAGTAGTTCCTCAGCTCCTGTCCGACGAGGGCGGCGTCAGTCTGCGTAGAATTGGAGAACGCGCCAGCGAGCGCCACTGCATCGTAATTGATCCAGTCCCACGAACGTGAAGCGGTGAGAGAGCCGGTCCAGCTCGCGCCCGTCACCAGCGCGGTGACGCTCCCGGTTTTCGCCGGCACCTCCAGCATTCTGTCGCCGACGCGCAGATCGCCCGTGTATCCTCTCGCCACACGTCGCACCCTGCTGTCGACAGTCGAAAACGTTCCGCCGAGCGAGAGCGCGGCAACGGTTACGTCACCCTTCAGCTCCCACCCGCGGTTCGTGATCTCGCCGACATTCTGGAACGTGTATTCAATGTGGCGGTCTCCCGGACGTACCGGCTCAGATTGACTGGCGTTGCCAGGCGGTCGACCCTGGGACTGAGTGATGTACGTATACGCCACACGTTGAATGAGGCCCGACGCCAGCTGGTCGAACCGCGTCACCTGCAAGCCGAAGGATTTTCCGAGGAAGAAATCCACCCCCGCCTCCACTCCGGATTGCTCTTCAGGAGCCAGGTTGAGTTGATGCACCTGTCCGCGCGGGTCGAACCATGCGGTCTCGCGCGCGGCGTTGGCAGCCTGGCGAATCCCCCGACCATAGGCAGATCGCAGCTTGATCGTGAGCGGGCCGTAGTCGTGGACCGCGGCGACACCGATCATCGGAAGAGCCGAGACGGTGCTGCTACCCAGCACATCATTCCGCTCTACCCGCAGACCTCCAGTCAGATAGCCCGCGTCGCGCCACGACACATTTGCCTGAACCACACCCGCTGTCGTCCGGCGCTGAATGGCAGACTGGGGCACCGTTCCGCCGGCCGGTGTGATGATACTGTCGGCCTGCGGCTTGTAGTCGAGCAGCGAGCTCTCTCCCGAAAACGTGAGATTCGCTCCAATGTTCTCCGCGTCGCCGAGCTTGGCGACGCTGCTGGCGCGAAGAGTGATGAGGTTCGCACTTCCACCGGCGGTACCCAGGTCCGGCCCGGTTGCAGATGGGAGCGGCGTATGGTAGTCGGCGAGATTCGAAATGCGACTCCCGTCGAAGCCCGCAACTAGTGCGTGCGTCCACCGCTCGCTCTGAATGATTGTCGTGCTTCCACCCACGGTGTACTCACGCACCGATTCCGGTGTGGTGAGTCCCGCACGAGCCGCACTGACCGAATCCCGAAAAAGCGGACTGAAAGGATCTGACGAGCGGCTGTCGAACGCCCGGCCCGTGGCGGTGACAATGAAATTCGAGCGCACCAGTCTGAATCCCGCGCTACCAGTCTCGTGCCGCACGTACGCGCCCGGAACGTATGCTCCGACTCCGCCCGAGCTGAGGCTCAGTGTGGCGGACTCTGCGCTCGAGCCCTGACGAATCGTCACCGCATGATCCTGGGTGATCGCCGAGCGCGGAACGTACGCGCTGGACGCCGCGCCTACCGATGATCGCGCCTCGGCGCCGGGCCCGCCATCCGAGCCGTCGTGTCGCGTGACAATGTTTATCACGCCGCTGATGGCATCGGTTCCATACAAGGCCGCTCCCTGTGGTCCTCGAATGATCTCGACTCGCTCGACAGTCTCTGGAGTGAACTGTGTGATCAACAACGGATTCGCGAGCTCGATTCCGTCGACGTAGATCTTCGGGTAGCTCGCGCCGAACGAGCTGGTGCCGCGAATGCTTCCGTAGTGCGCGAGCAGGGATGTCGGTGGGGTCTGCCAGAGCCACAAGCCCGGTACTGCATCGCTCAGCGCCTGGGCGAGATTTCCCTCGGAGTAGCGCGAGAGCTGGGATCCGCTGACGGTATTCATCGCGATGGTGAGGCGCCGGGCGGGAGCCTCGATTGCGTTTCCGGTGACGACGACGCGATCGAGCACGCGCGCGGGGTGTTGGAGCTCGTCACTCTCCTGCGGCGCCTGCAACGGCGTCAGGACTACGTGCTCACCACCTGCGGCAACCGGCAGCACCGAAGTTCCGCGCAGGAGAACACCCAGCGCTTCCCCCAGATAGAGCGAATCGAATGAAGCGCATACTCTGCTGTCGAGGGGGACGGCTTCCGTAGCGTACGAGAGTCGGACCCCGGCTTCAGCGGAGAGTCTGTCGAGCGCCTCTCGAAGAGAGATATCGCGCGCATGAAGAGAGACGCGGCGGTCAAGCGGTGGGCTCCACGTCGTCAGCGATGCGAGAAACTCCCCCGACGGTGAGCAAATTGACTGTGCCTGTGCACTCGACCATAAGAGCAATGGCGCGGCAATGAACAGGATTCTGGCCAGACGACACGGAATCGTGGAGCTGTTCACGAAATGATTGAGGCTAGCGCCGAATGCCCGACGCTTTCGCTCGATGCAGAATGGCGATGTTTCCCTGGCGCTCGATGCGCGCGCCAAGTGAAAGTGCGATGACGTTGAGAACTCGATCGACTGACTCACCAGAGAAAGATGCCGTCAGGTGGAGGTTCGACAAGGTTGAATCAGCTACCCTGAGCCTTACTCCATACCACCGATAAAGTTCTGCACCGACCTGTATGACGGAAGCGTCACGGAATACAAGCCGTCCCTGAACCCACGCCAGGTCGTCGTCGGAGACGGCTGAGCGCTCGATGCCCACCATCCCGTTGGGATTGACCGTGGCGCGGTCCCGGGCGCGCAACACCTCCGCCGACGCGCGATCTGCTTCGCGCGGTCCGAGGGCCACCGATCCCGATGCGACGGCAACTCGAATTCCTCCGCCTTCATCTGTTTGAATCGAGAACGCGGTCCCCACATCCTGAATCTTTACCGTACCAACCTTCACGGTAAATGGATGTGAAGCGTCGTGCACGACGGTGAAGTATCCGGCACCCTCGAGAGACACCGAGCGGTCGGAGGAATGCGGATCCACGACGATCCGGCTCTCCGGCCCAAGAACGACTCCTGTTCCGTCGCCGAGCCTGAACTGACGCCGCTCGCCGATGGTAGTCGCGAAAGTCCGGGAGGCCGAGCCGCGTCCCGATCCCACAATATCGCGCCAGAAAAATGCTCCGCCCGCGAGCAGGAGCAGCACCGCCGCCGCCTTCAGGTAAGGCGTAAACAGCCAGCCTGAATTGTTGCGTCCAGCAATTGCTGAGACAGAACGCGACTTGGTTCGATCGAACCCCGACTTTACTTTTCTGAGCGCGCCCTCGACATCCAGCTTCCGGGAGTCCTCGCGCGAAACATTGACGAGCGCGGCTTGGAGCGCGTTCACCATCGCCAGACGCTCGGCGTCTGCTTCCAGCCAGCGTCTCGTTGATTCTGCTTCCCGTGGCTCCGCCTCGCCCGCCAGATAGCGCGCAACTCGATCCCAATCCTCGGGAGCGATCTTGGAGGAACCCCCTTCAGAATTCGACATATTCAGTAATAAGACAGACACCTCAACCGGGCGCTACCCTCCTTGGATAGGCACGACACGAACGAGCTGGACCTTCAGCAGCGAATCCGGGCGGGGGACGAAAGCGCATTCGACGCGGTCTTTCGCGCGCACTATCCGCGTCTTGTGAGAATGGCTGAATCGATTGTAGGTGAGCGAGCGCCAGCCGAGGAGATCGCGCAAGAGGTGATGCTCGAGTTGTGGCGCCGGCGAGAGTCGCTGCAAGTCGAGCAGAGTTTTGGAGCCTACCTGATTCGCTCCACCCGCAACCGCGCGCTCAACCACATTCGGCACCAGCGGATCGTGGAGCGCGAGCTCGCCGCGGCGAAATTCGAAGCACCCGAATCGCCCGGAACGGATGCGGATATGCTTGGAGTCGAGCTGGAGAAGGTCGTGCGCGAGGCCATAGCTGCTCTTCCCGAGCGATGCCGGGAAGTGTTTGAGCTAAGTCGCGTTCTGGGAATGAGATACGTCGAAATCGCCAGCGTGCTCGAGATCTCCGTAAAGACTGTCGAAAAGCGGATGGGGCAGGCGCTTTCTGAGCTCAGGGAGCGTCTGGCGCCCTGGCTGGGAGGGGGCGGGGCAAAGCCGGCGTAGGGTATCCCCGCGCTCGGGTGTCTCACTACCTGAACCGTAGCGCGCCGCTGTTGGGACGCGCAGTCTCCATTGGAGACCCTTAATGCACAACAAACTAAGAATTGCTCTCATTGCTGGAGCCGCCGCAATTGCGGCTGCCTGCGCAAGCGATATGGCTACATCACCTGCCGCTTCGAGGGCAGCGGTCGCGGCACTGGCTTCCGCACCAATCAGCTTCGACCAGATCAGAACGAGCTTTGTGGGCCGCTCGAGTGAGAGCGACGGGTTCGTGCCTGGAGTTGCTACTTCGGGGGACAACGACGACGCGGACAAGCAAGAAGGTGAACATGGACCAAGCTGGGGCGGGCTCATGGGCGGCGGGCTCGGCGAAATGTGGATCGGGGGAATCGGCTTTGGTCCCGGATTGGGCAGAGGGCCTTTCGATGACTTCGATGATTCCAACGCTTGCACTTTCAACGCGACCAGCAAGCGAGTTGAATGCGCAACGGTCACTCGCAACGGGCTCACCATCGACCGCTCGTTCTCCTTCCTCGACGCCGCGAACACAGTAGAACAGGCGTTCGACCCAGCGAAAACCAACACCGTGAACGTGCAGAACAAGGTGTCTGGTACAGTCACCCATCACTCAACTGCCACGAGCACGGTCAACAGCTCGAGTGACTTTACCGTTGGTGGGCTCGCGTCTGGCAGCACTCAGCGGAGGGTGGACGGAAAGTCGGCGGGAAGTGAGAACACGACCGGCACAAGGGACGGTGTTGCCTTTACCGTCGCTCGGACCGCTGGCGACACGACCACCGGGCTCGTAATACCGATTCAGAATGGAGAGCGTACCTACCCAACTGCCGGAACTGTCATTCGCGCGATGCAAGCGACAGTTACAAAGGCAGGGTCATCGCCGTCGACGTCGTCCCGCCGTGAAGTAATCACCTACGACGGATCTGCGACAGCGAAGGTCGTGATCACTCACGATGGTGTCACCAAGAACTGCACGAAGCCGCTGCCACACGGCGAGCTTACCTGTGCGTAAGAAGTAGAAGCAATACGGGTTCGTCGGACGCACCCAGCGTGAACCCGTAGCTCACCCTCAGTTCGGTCTCTCTCGCACGGGGCCGGGCTGGGGGTGCTTCTGCGTCTAGTCGCGAGGGCTAAGCGGCGCTGGTCCCGCCATCGGTCTTCGCAATGCGCTTCGCCTGCTCGCACATTGTGCGGAGCTCGGTGCTGCTAGCGTCTTTCCAGCCACTGGGGATCGGAATGAGGCGCCGTTTTTCGTCAAGGGATTCGAAGGTGAGCCAACCCCTGCCGTAGCCTTCCGAAAGGGTAGTCCGTCGCTGGCTGACAGTTCGCCGGTCGACGCCGCTTCGGCGCTCGGCTCCGCGCCAGGGGAAGCGCTTTACATGGCGGCGGTCGTCCGCGGCCACGCGCCGCTCAACCTTGCTCGGCTGCGAGTCCCACACCTGCCAATACGCGCCGTCCCTGTCTACGAAAGTTCGGTATGACATAACGATCTATTACCTCACGCGGATCCACACGCGGCTGCCTAAGAACGTACAGAAAAGATGATACATGCCTCAGGATTTTGTACCCTGAAAGCAGATCTTTGTGCGCGTAAAGATATGTTTCCTAAGGGTTTATCTGCCGAAGCTGGCGAGGCTCTCGCTCATGACGTCTATCATGGACTTGGCGGTCCAGCGATCCCTGCCATTGTAGAGAAACGAGAATGCGAGGACCTCACCATTTACCGCCGTTACGTACCCCGCGAGTGCAATAACATCGTTGGTGGTGCCCGTTTTTGCGTGCAAATTCCCCGCAGCGGGGGTGTTTCGCATACGACGTTTGAGGAGCTCCGAGTCGCCCGCGACGGGCAGGGAGGAGTGCAGCCAGGGACCCCATGTCGCCCGATGGGCATAGCCCAGTAG
>CATPBN010000225.1 GCA_955652635.1 uncultured Gemmatimonadaceae bacterium | reverse complement strand
TTGGCGACGACTGTGAGGACGCCCTCGAAGTGGTGTGGGCGTACCGCACCCTCCCACTCCTTCCCAATGGTTCCAGGATGTACGATGACCACGGGAACGTTCTCGGGGTAGACCTCCTCCTTTGTCGGCGTGAACAGGAAATCGACTCCCCTTTTTTTTGCCAGGATGGAATCCTCATCGAGCGTGCGAGGATAGCGGGCGAAGTCCTCGCTGGGACCAAATTGAATCGGGTTCACGAAAATGCTCATCACCACGAGTTCCGCTACGGCCTTCGCTTCGTCGACGAGCTTGAGGTGGCCCTCGTGAAGTGCGCCCATCGTCGGCACGAACGCGACGCTCTTGCCTTTCGAGCGCACACCGGCCATCACGTGGCGCATCTCAGAGATCGTTCCGACCGACTTCATGCCTGGAAGCTATGCTCGGCATCCGGATACGCGCCGCTCCGAACATCTTGGGCCCACGTTCCAATCGCCGCGCGGACGTCGTCCGCCATTTCCGCGTAGCGCTTGAGGAACTTCGGCTGAAAGGTGTCGTTCAAGCCAAGCACATCCGGCAGCACAAGTACCTGACCGTCGCACTCGACGCCGGCGCCGATGCCGATGGTGGGGATGCCAACTGCCGCCGTGATCCGTGCGGAGACCGGCGCGGGAACCAGCTCGAGAACGATCGCGAACGCTCCTGCTTCTTCCAGTCCCTTCGCTTCGCCGATCAGGCGCTCCGCTCCCTCTTCTTCGCGCCCCTGGACGCGGGCGCCTCCGATCGTGTTCACCGACTGCGGCGTGAACCCGATGTGGGCCATGACGGGAATACCCGTGCGGACGAGAGCGTGAACGGTATCGAGCATTTCCGGACTACCGCCTTCGACTTTCACCGCAGTCACACCGGTCTCCTGAATCGCGCGTCCGCAATTGAGGACGGCACTCTCGATGCTTGCCTGGTACGACAGAAACGGCATGTCGATGATGATGAGCGCGCGCTTCACTCCGCGGCGCACAGCAGCCGCGTGGTAGATCATGTGATCCAGCGTCACCGGCAGCGTCGAGGCATACCCCATAATGGCGGTCCCGAGCGAATCGCCGACAAGAATTGCGTCGACTCCCGACTCATCCACCAGCCGCCCGAACAGCGCGTCGTAAGCAGTCATGACTACGATCTTCTCGCCTTTGCGCTTCCGCTCGGCAAAATCGCGGACAGTTATCGGCCGCTGCTCACTCCCGGCGCTAGTCAACGCGCGCGCTCCGCAAGGTCGCAAGCTCAGTGAGCCAAAAATCCCGTTTGGACAATTCCGGATGGGGTACCGAGAGCCCCTTTTCCTGCACGCTCTGGTGCTCGAACATGACGATGTCGAGGTCCAATGTGCGCGGCCCCCAGCGGGTGCGGCGCACACGTCCGGCATCGGCTTCTATCCGGTGCAGCTCCGTGAGCAGCTCGCCCGGCGACAGCTCTGTCTCGATGGCAATCATCTGATTGAGAAATGGACCCTGCGGGACGGGGCCGATCGGCGCCGTCTCCTCGACCACGGTCTCCCCGAGCACTCGTGTGCCCCGTATCGCGGCGATAGCGCGCCTCGCCTGCGCCAAAAATACCTCACGCTGGCCGAGGTTGGAGCCGAGCGCTACGTAGGCGACATCCTTCACGCACGCTCTCGCTCGAGCGCAACCTCTGCATAGGCGAGCGGACCCGGCAGCGCAACGTTCGGCTTGCGCACCGCGATGCGCACGCGCGTGACTAAGGGGAGCTGCAACGCGCGATCGGCAATCATCTCACCAACTTCTTCCAGAAAGCTGATGTGTCCATTCGTCACGACTTCGGCGACGAGGTCGTAGACTCGCCTGTAGTCGACGATATCCTTCGCGGACACGGGGCCGTCGGCGCGCCTCACCCAGAGCGATGCATCGACTTCTATCGATTGCGCGATCTCCGCTTCGTGGGGAAGGACGCCGATCCGCGCGTGAAAGCGCATCGCCTTGAGGGTCACCACGTCGCTCCTGGTCGCACGGCCACTACCCATCGAGTGCCTCCCTCAAGCTGCGCGTAAGGCGCAGCACGGCATCAGTGCCTTCCTCGGCCGCTCTTACGATCGCGCTCCCCACGACGACACCGTCCGCGAGCGCTCCGACCGCGCGCGCCTGGGCCGGGGTCGATATCCCAAACCCGACGCATATCGGCAGAGACGTCGTCGAGCGCAGGCGCGAGATCGTTTCCGGCAGAGTGGCCGCGGTGTGCTCCTGCAAGCCGGTAACGCCGAGACGACTGATAAGATAAACGAACCCGCTGCCGTGGCGGGCGATCTCGGCCATGCGTTCCCTGGGTGTGGTCGGCGCGACGAGCCTGATGAATGCGAGCGGACTGTTCCCGAGCCATTCCTCTCGCTCTGGATCCGCGCCGACTGGTATGTCGGTGATGAGGATTCCGCTCGCACCCGCCTCCGAGGCGCGCGTGAGCGCGTCCGCGCCCGCGGCCAGCACCGGATTGAGGTAACTGAATAGTACGATGGGTACCCGGAGTTTGGCGCGCGCGAGGAGGTCAAGAACTCCGTCGTAGTTGATTCCGTTCTCGAGCGCTCGCTGCGAGCTGGCCTGAATGATCGGCCCGTCGGCGATTGGATCCGAGAATGGGACGCCCAGCTCCACGA
>CATPBN010000224.1 GCA_955652635.1 uncultured Gemmatimonadaceae bacterium | reverse complement strand
CCCCCGTCTTGTAATCCGGCCAGAGGTCGTTGCGGAATGACTCGATAACGTGGTCGGTGGCCACGCCGACATGGGTGCCCCCTGTCTCGATCATCTCGAGGACGGAGTGCAACACCCCTGCAACGGCGCCGAAGGGTTTGTCCTTGCCTTGGTTCCAACTGCGCTGGCCGTAAAAGTGGCGGAACAGCTCGTACGTGCCGTCGATCAGGTGGACGATCATTTCTTCTGCCGCTCGAGATCCGTCATCGCTGGGAAACTTACGTTGCAGCAGGCGCGGTCGCCGCCGTCCTGATTCTGGTGCAGATTCCACTCAGCGGCGGGGGAGTGTAACATCGATGGATGCGAAGTTCGGCTCGGCAACTCTGCTGGCAGTTGTGTCGCTCGTTTGCCTTGCCGGTTGCCGAACTCTGAGTCCCTCCAGGCGACCACTCACCGCTTCTCTCCGCACTGATTCCGCCCAGATCGGGGTACGGCACGGCGGATTTACGTATAAAGCTTATATCGGACTTGTATTTACCAACACCACCGCAAAGCCGGTCTCGACTTCTGTTTGGTGTCCACCCTTTCAGACGTTGGAAAAGAAAGTTCACGATCACTGGATAAGAGCGACGGGCTACAACAACTGTCTACTGTCTCAGGCCATGCCCATGCTAACGCTCGAGAGTGGTCAATCATATCGCGATGTTTTCGAGCTCTTGGCATCTGATCGCGGACATGCTGGGTGGCCCGAACTGCAGGTTGATTCGATCGAAGGAACCTACCGGCTTCGATGGGATTTTGTGGAAGGCACCGGCGCGTCCGCAAAAGATGCCAGAAAAGTCGAAAGTACCTCCAACGAATTTCGGATGGTCCTGAGCAGGCAATAACGCTAACCGCTGATTGCGCACCTATGCCGCCGTGGATAGCCTTCGACGTAGCTAAGACTCCCGCCATCAACTCCCGCCATCGTCGAATGCCAGCCACCAAAGCGTACGCCGCCCAGGGCCCAAAGACCCCCCTCGCTCCCTTCCAGATCGATCGCCGGGAGCCGAAACCGAACGACGTGCAGCTCGAGATTCTCTACTGCGGGGTGTGCCACTCCGACATCCACATGGCGCGCAACGAGTGGCAGCAGACGAT
Organism: uncultured Gemmatimonadaceae bacterium; assembly: GCA_955652635.1. Lineage (GTDB taxonomy): Bacteria > Gemmatimonadota > Gemmatimonadetes > Gemmatimonadales > Gemmatimonadaceae > UBA4720. Next base: position 2,431 of record CATPBN010000224.1, on the reverse strand, counting down.
TTATCCCGTCGTTCCCGGACACGAGATCGTGGGCAGAGTAACCGCCGTTGGCAACAAGGTTACGAAATTCAAGCGCGGTGATATCGCCGGCGTCGGAGTCATGGTCGATTCGTGCCGCGTGTGCGTCAACTGCAAGAAGGGTCTCCAGCAGTACTGCAAAGTGGGCATGGTTGGGACGTATAGCGCCCGTGAAAAAAGCGGCGATGTCACGCAGGGCGGCTATTCAAAGCAGATCGTCGTGGACGAGAATTACGTGCTGCGCGTTTCAGATAAGCAGCCGCTCGCCGGAGTGGCGCCGCTACTCTGCGCTGGCATAACCACCTATTCGCCGCTTCGTCACTGGAAAGTCGGCAAAGGCCACAAGCTCGGCGTGGTAGGTCTGGGTGGACTCGGCCACATGGCAGTGAAGCTCGGAGCTTCATTCGGCGCCGAGGTGACGATGCTGAGCACGTCACCCGACAAGGAAAAGGATGCGCGACGCCTGGGAGCGCACAAGTTCGCGCTCACGCGCGATGCTGCGCAGCTAAAGCAGCTGGCCGGGTATTTCGACTTCATCGTCGACACCGTTTCGGCAAAGCACGATTACAACGTGTATCTCAATTTGTTGAACACTGATGGCGTGATGATGTGCGTCGGCGCACCGCCCACGCCCGCCGAAGTGGCGCTGTTCACCCTGATAGGCGGTCGACGCAGCCTGGCGGGTTCGGGGATCGGCGGCATTCCCGAAACGCAGGAGATGTTGGACTACTGCGCTGAACAGGGCATCACCTCCGACATCGAGATGATCGACATCGCGTCCATCAACAAGGCCTACGAGCGCGTTCTGAAGAGCGACGTACGCTACAGGTTCGTGATAGACATGGCGACGTTGACCTGAGCCTGATCGAACCATTCGTCGAGTCTCCCTAACTGGAGCACACCCATGTTACGACATCTCATTCTGCTGCTCGCAGTCATTCTGCCAGGCACCTCGAGCCGCGAACCAGCGGATGAGCGAATGGTCGGACGGTGGGACATCTCCATTGCGAGGCCAGACGGTGCAAAGCCATCGTGGCTGGAGATCGAGCACTCGGGACGCGACGCGTTGGTTGGTCGGTTGGTTGGAATCGTCGGTAGCGCGAGACCTATCTCGGTAATCGTCGCGAGCGCGGATTCCCTGAGCTTTTCAATCCCCCATCAATGGGAAGACGGAAACGGCGACCTCACCGTTCGCGGTAAGCTCCAGGGCAACGGACTTGCCGGCGTAATGACGTTCCCGGATGGAAAGAGCTACCCCTGGACGGCGGTTCGTGCTCCGCGTCTCGATCTTCGATCAACACCAGCATGGGGCGCACCGGTAAGACTGCTGCACACAAACGACCTCGGCGGCTGGCACGCCGACGGATCGCCGAACCAGTGGAGCGTCACGAACGGCGTGCTGCGCAGCCCGCGGTCGGGGACCAATATCGTGACCGACCGCACGTTCGAAGATTTCAAGCTTCACGTCGAGTTTCGTTACCCAAAAGAAAGCAACAGCGGCGTGTATCTTCGCGGCCGGGACGAAGTGCAGATCCAGGATGATTTCGGCAAGGAGCCCGCGAACGATCGCTTCAGCGGCATCTATGGCTTCATCTCCCCGAGCGTGATCGCGGCCAGGCCGCCGGGCGAGTGGCAGTCTTACGACATCACGCTGGTCGGGAGAATGGTGACCGTAGTAGCGAACGGACGACAGGTGATCTGCAATCAGGAGATTCCGGGAATCACCGGTGGGGCGGTGGACAGCAATGAAGGGGCGCCCGGACCGCTGCTCCTGCAGGGCGACCACGGGCCGGTCGAATTCCGCAACATCGTGATCACGCCAGCGAGATAAGGAAGAATACCTGTAGTCTCGCCCGGGCGCACCACAGACGTACTTTGGAAACGAACGATGCTCATTCGAAGGAGCGTGGACGTCGATTTCGCAGCGATCCTGGCACTCATCAACGACGCTGCGCGCGCCTATCGCGGGGTGATACCGCCCGACCGCTGGCATGAGCCTTACATGACGACGGATGAACTAGCGAGCGAAATCGCCGAAGGCGTCGTTTTCTGGGTCGCGGAGCATGATGGCCGTCTTTCAGGGCTGATGGGACTTCAGGACAAAGCAGATGTGGCGCTGGTCCGCCACGCGTATGTCTCCCCCGCGACGCAAAGGAACGGTGTAGGAACATCGCTCCTTATCACGTCGAAGGCCTCGTTGACAAGCCTATTCTGATTGGTACCTGGTCAAGGCACAGTGGGACCCGCGGAATGTGTTCCAGCACGCATTGTCCATTCGGCCGCGATGATTTCGTCGAGCACGCGATGTGCGGGCCTGATCAACTTCGACGTTCGAGTTGCCGTGTCCATCCAGAGGGCGATATGAAGATGCTCATGATCGGGGCCGCAAAACCGTTGGCGCTATGTTCCTTGG
>CATPBN010000223.1 GCA_955652635.1 uncultured Gemmatimonadaceae bacterium | reverse complement strand
AGCTTGTACGCCTCCGAGACCCGCGAGTACGCCTCTGCGTCGCGCTTAACCAGCGCGGCGAGAGTGTTGCCGAGTGTGACGGCCTTGAGTGACGCGTCCCGCATCTCCGCATCGACAGCGGCGTATTTCTTCTTGCCGATCGTAAGACCGGCTACCATCTGCGCCAATGCTGCCGCAAGCGCCCCAACATGCGCGGCGACGCTTCCTCCGCCGGGAACCGGATTGGACGACGCGACGGACGCGACGAACGTGCTCACGCTCTCTCCGCCGCTCGTGACTTCGCGCACCTGCCGCTCGAGAACCTGTTTCGGCGTGAATTGACGGAGCTGAAGGTGGCTCGCCGCCGCGTCGAACAAAACCCGCTCCGGAACAAGTCCCACTATCTCGCTCCAGGTGACCTGCGCTCCTTCGGCTTCCGCCCGCATCTTCACGAAATCGAATGCGGTGTGGAGAGCTGTCTTTTCGGTGTCCACGAGGTTCATCGACACCTGTGCCTGCCCGTCGACTTCAAGCCCGAGGCCTTTTACATACTTGAATCCGCCGGATGATCCGCGCACTGCCTTGGCGACGTTCTTAGCGACCTGAAGATTGGAGGCGGGGCCGAGGTAGACGTTGTAGGCGACGAGAAAGGGGCGCGCGCCGATTGCGATCGCGCCGCACGTCGGGTGAATTTGCGACGGTCCAAAATCAGGATTCCTCGCCGGGTTCTTCCCCAGCTCCTCGCGCAGTCCCTCGAATTCGCCGCGACGTACGTCGGCGAGATTCTCTCTCGCTGGAGTCGTCGCCGCGCGCTCGTAGAGATAAACGGGAATCTTCAGCTCGCGCCCCACGCGCTCACCAAGCTGACCGGCGAGGGCGATGCAGTCCTCCATCGTCGATCCTTCGAGCGGAATGAAAGGGACGACGTCCGTCGCGCCGATACGCGGGTGCTCGCCCGTATGCTTGCACAGATCTATTCGTTCGGCCGCCACTCGAATCCCGGCGAATGCGGCGTCGACCGCGGTCTCGACCGGTGCCACGAACGTGATGACGGAGCGGTTGTGGGAGGCGTCGGAGGAGACATCGAGCACCGAAACGCCCTTTACCGATGCGATTGCCGCACGAATTGCCTCAATCACTTCGGGCCTGCGGCCCTCGGAGAAATTCGGAACGCACTCAACCAGCTTCATTCAGACTGTCCCTTGCTCATGTTTGCGCGCCTCACCGTTTGCAGCAGCCACGCGTGCATCGCAGGATTACCGGCGACGAGCGCTCCGGCGATGGGACGAGCCGGATTGCCCTCAAGATCAGTGACGATTCCGCCCGCCTCCTGCACCATCAACATACCGGCGGCGACGTCCCACGGCGCAAGAACGAGCTCCCAGAACGCGTCGAAGCTCCCGCGCGCGACGTTGCAGAGGTCGAGCGCCGCCGATCCCGCGCGGCGAATCCCCGCGGTTCCGCGCATCACCAAACTGAACTGTGTCATGTACTGTGGCAACAGCTCGATGGTCTTGAACGGAAACCCGGTGCCGATCAGCGCGCGGCCCGGCTCACGCAGGCTGGAAACCCGTATTTGCTGCTTATTCAGGAAGGCACCGCCCCCTTTTACGGCGGTGAATTCGTCATCGCGCGGAACGTTGAGAACGACGCCGGCGCACACCACTCCATCGCGGGCGATCGCGATCGACACTGCGTACTCGGGATAGCCGTGCAGAAAGTTCGTCGTGCCGTCGAGCGGATCTGCAATGACGACGATGCCATTTGAGAAGACCGCACTGGGCGACAGCTCCTCACCGAGAACGATCGCGTCGGGGCAGCGGCGCTTGACGATCTCCGCGATCCTCTGTTCGGATGCTTTGTCGACCTCACTGACGAAATCGGACCTGCTCTTGGTCTCCCACACGAGCTTCTCGCGCTGTGCAGTAGCCTTGCGAATCACCGCAGCGCCTGCGCGAGCCGCCTCGAGCGCGACGTCGAAAAGCTCTGAATTGTCTCGATCAGTTCCGGAAATTGCTTGCAACTCCTCTCTCGCGCTCTTTAATTTCGCGCAATGTCCCGCATCTTCAGCGGCATTCAGCCCTCAGGCTCTCTGCACATCGGAAACTACCTCGGAGCAGTGAAGAACTGGGTTGATCTGCAGCACAAATACGAGTCGCTCTTTTGCATCGTCGATTATCACGCCATTACGCAGCCCTACGAGCCGGCGGATCTGCACGCCCGCACGCTGGACATGGCACTTTCGCTGCTGGCTGCGGGATTGGATCCGACGAAGTGCACGGTGTTCGTGCAATCGATGGTCCCGGAACATACTGAGCTAGCCTGGATATTCAACACTCTGACGCCGCTGGGCGAGCTCGAGCGCCAGACCCAGTTCAAGGACAAAGCAAGGCGGGAAGAGAGTGTTCCCGCTGGTTTGCTGAACTACCCGGTTCTACAGGCTGCAGACATTTTGCTGTACCGTGCCGAGCTGGTGCCGGTCGGCGAAGATCAGGTGCAGCACCTGGAGCTATCGCGTGAGATCGCGCGCAAGTGGAACGCGAGATTCGATGTTCCCGCGGCGCCGAAGCACATGCTTCGAACTGGCGAGAGTGAGCCGGCGGGTTTTTTCCCCGAGCCCAAGGCGTTGTTGCCGCCTGCGAAGCGCATCATGGGGCTCGATGGTCAGGCGAAGATGTCCAAGTCCCTCGGCAACACTATCGACTTGCTCGAGTCGCCGGAGGCGGTCTGGGAGAAACTTCGGCCCGCGGTCACAGATCCAAAACGGGTGCGTCGCTCGGATCCCGGGACGCCCGAGGTGTGCAACATCTATCATCTGCACAAGGCCTTCAGTCCCCCCGCTACTGTGGATCACGTGGCGGTTCAGTGCCGTACCGCAGGGTGGGGTTGCCTCGACTGCAAGAAAGTTCTGCACGAATCGATGGAGAAAGAGCTGACGCCCATCCGTGCCAGGGCCAAGGAGCTTGCGGCCAACCCGAAGAAAATCGCCGGAGCGCTGGCCGCGGGTGCCGACCACGCCAAAGTGGTTGCGCGCGCGACCATGGGCGAAGTGAAGAAGAAGATGGGCCTTCTGTAGACGGCGGTCAAAATGGCCGACCACGAGCTCGTTCAGCGCGCGAAGGATCTAGTGGAACGACTCTCACGAAAACCGAGGTTCGCGGGAAGTCAGGAGGAAACAGAGGCGCGCGCGATGTGCAAGGGAGAGCTGGAACGGGCCGGCTTCGATTGCGTCGAACGACCTTTCGAGTATTCGCAATGGCCGGGCAACTGGGGCATTCCCGTCGCAGCCACTGTGCAGGCCGCAATAATTTTCATCGTCGCACGTACGGCGATGAATCACGATCCACTGATCGCATTGGTAGCGGGAGCGGGCTTGTACGTCGTCCTGCTCTTCGCATCGGCCGATGCGAAGCGACGCTGGATTACCGCATTGCCCTTTCAACGCGCCCGCGCAGCGAATCTCGAGGCCGCGCGCGGGAATCCTTCGGTTTGGCTCGTCGCTCATCTCGACTCCAAGTCCCAGACGGTGCCGATGCTAGCGAGAATTGCGAGCTCGATTGGAATGACAGCGGTGACCTTGCTTGCGACTGCGGTACTTCTCTTCTCGCTCCGCGGCGACCGCGACGCGAGTACATTGTGGCGCGCTATCGAGATCTCAACGCTGATAGCAGCATTGCCCTCGATTCTCTGCTGGGTGCGCAATCAATCTCCCGGAGCCGTTGACAACGCAAGCGGCGTAGTAGCGGTGCTGTTGGCGGCTCAATCTCTATCGTCCGTGCGCGATCTTGGTGTGCTGATCACGAGCGGCGAAGAGCTCGGGCTAGTTGGCGCTCGGGTATGGGCCGCGAACGCGCGCCCGGAAATGGTCGCACTCAACTGCGATACTGTCGATGACAACGGCGGCTGGCGGATGATGTACACGGGCGCCATTCCCATTCGAATAAGGGGCGCGGCGGCGGCGATTTCGTCATCCACCGTACCAAAGCCGGCCATGGGCCGGATGATTCCGGGAATCCTGGCGGATAACATGCCGTTCGCCGATAGAGGTATTGAATCGGTCACATTGAGTCGGGGAACGCTATCTACACTCGCGCGCATCCATACTCGGCGCGATAATTCCATTGCGTTTACAGGGAGCGGTGTCGCTGAAGCGAGCCTGCTCCTCGTGGCCCTAACAAAGGAACTGGCTTGATGCCGCTACTGATTCTGGCAGGAGTAATAATCCTGTCGCTTATCCTGATCGTCCTGGGACTGCCCGGACTCTGGATAATGGTGGCGACGGCGGTCGTCTATAATATGATTGTGCCCGACGATCCAATCGGGTGGGTTTCATTGATCGCCGTCGGAGCGCTCGCTCTGGTAGCGGAGTTACTCGAGTTCAGTCTCGCGGGCCGGTACGCCCGAAAGTATGGAGGCTCGCGGCGCGCTGGCTGGGGAGCGATCCTCGGCGGAATCATCGGCGCGATGGTCGGGTTGCCCGTTCCGATAATCGGACCGGTCCTCGGCGCCTTTGTCGGGTCATTTGTCGGAGCTCTCGTAGCCGAATTTACGGGCGGGGCGTCAGCAAGTGATGCGACGCGGGTCGCCAAGGGAGCGCTGCTCGGACGCGTCGTCTCTACAATGCTCAAGATCGGAATCGGTTTTACCATTGGCATTTGGATTTTCATCGCAGCAGCGAGATAACTCATTGATCCCCGAATCCACATGACTTCAGGCGAAAGCGCGGCGGGAAGATCTGATCCAGTTACCGCCGACAACACGGGTGAGGGCAAGTACGTCTACTGTATCATCCGCCTCGACCGTTCGCGCGAATTTGGCGAGATCGGGATTGGAGGAGGGGCCCGCGTATACACGGTCACCCACACCGATCTCGCGGCAGTCGTCAGCGATACGCCGATCGTGATCTACGACCCGACGCGCGAGAACGTGCTCGCCCACGAGTTCGTGAACGAAACGGTGATGCGAGAGTTCACACTCATTCCAATGTCGTTCGGGACGGTCTTTCGCTCGGAGAAGGACGTGCTCGCCCTTCTCAAGTCGACTTACCAGGCATTTACCGACGTGCTCGAGAAGATGCAGGACAAGATCGAGTTCGGTCTCAAGATTCTCTGGGACCGCGACAAGGTCGTCGCGGCGATCGAGCGCGACAACGACGAGATCCACCGGCTCAAGGACGAGATCACCCGGAACGCGGCGTCTTCGACCTACTTCGCGCGTATGCAGCTCGGCCGGCTGGTCGAGGCTGCGATGGAGGAGGCGAGCAACAGATACGTCGCCGACGTGCACGAACAGCTCAAGGACGTGTCGGTCGCCAGCCGCAGCAACAAGGTCATCGGCGACCGCATGATCCTCAACGCGGCATTTCTGGTCGACAGAAGGGCGGAGAAGCAATTCGATGAGAAAGTGAAGGCGATCAGCCGCCAGTACGAAGATCTCCTTACCTTCAAGTACACAGGGCCCTGGCCCCCCTACAACTTCGTCAACATCAAGCTCAAGCTCGAAAAGGCAACCTGACACATCTGATATCATGGGACTTCTCACCAACATTCTCCTGGCTCCGTTTCTTGGCCCTATTTACGGGACGAAATGGACGCTAGACAAAGTCGATCGCGTAGTACGCGAAGAGCTCACCGACGACACGCCCATCAAGGAGGATTTGATGGCGTTGCAGCTGCAGCTGGAAATGGGCGAGATCGACGATGCGGAATACGTTCGTCGCGAGGCTGAGATCATGCAGCGCTTCCGCGAGGTGCGCGAATGGCGCGAGAAGCTCGGCATGCCGACCAGCGGTGGACCAGTGCGCGTCGCTGAGAGCGACGAGACCGAGTAGTCAGACAAGAACCCCGAGCTGATGATCGAGCGCCTGTGCTACGTCTATGGGGTCGTCGGATCGTCCGTGGAGACTGTCACGGCGCCGAAGGGCATCGACGGCGGTGCGGTCAGTCTCATCCCGAATGGTGGTGTCGCCGCCCTTGCCACGTCGGTCAGCGCCGACGACTACGCACCGGATAAAGTTGAAGCACTGACCGCTGACGTAGAGTGGGTCAGCGAGCGCGCAACGGCGCACGACCGCGTTCTCACCTGGGCCTCCGACGTCGGCTCAGTGATTCCGTTCCCGATGTGGACGCTTTTCCGCGACGACAAAGCCGTCAAGTCGATGTTGTCGAAGCGGATGAACGAACTGAAACGGACATTCGAGCACATTCGCGATGGCAGAGAATTCATAGTGCGCGTCTACGTGCAGCCAGGTCTGCTGAAGGGCCATCTCGCGGAGCACAGCGCCGAGCTGACGTCGTTGGAAGCGCAGGCCGCCAAAGCAGCGCCCGGTCAGAAATATCTGCTCGAGCGGAAGATTGAGAATCTGCGGCGCGATGCGGGTCGCGACGTGACAGCGAAAGTGGCGACAGAGATCCACGATGCGCTGAACGGTGCTGCGATGGGGACCGTACGGGAGCAGCCCGTGAACTCCGGCGCGGCACGTGAACAAGGTCGTGCAATCCTCAACGCTTCCTTTCTCGTTACACCAGCTCGTGTCGTCGATTTCCAGCGCCAGTTGACGACGATGGTCAACAAATACGAGCCGTCTGGATTCAAGTTCGACTTCACGGGTCCCTGGCCGCCGTATCATTTCGTCGGCAAGAGGACAGAGTGAGCCTTGACGATATTTTTGGCGACGAGCGGCTCGAGCTTGCGGAAGTTCTCAGTCACGTCCTCGACAAGGGCGTCGTTCTCAGGGGTGAGGTCATGCTCGCTGTGGCGGACATCGATCTCATTCGCCTGGACCTGGGGCTTCTGTTGACCGCCGTCGAGTCGGTTGTAAGGCGCGGAGGTGGCAGAAGCGCGAGCAGACCCCGCATCACCTCGCCTCGCTCACCGGGCCCGGCGATTGGCCCGTCCGGATCGACTATGGAGAGTCAGGTTGTCGAGAGTCTGGATGCTCCAAAGGGGGCCGCGATGGCGCCTCTGGAAGCGGTTGCAGAAGGACTCCCTCCGCGTCTTAATACGGACCCAGATAAAGTCGAGAACGGGCTCGCGAAGCTCGTCTTGACGTTGATTGAGGTATTGCGTAAGGTCCTAGAGCACCAGGCAGTCCGGCGAATGGAGGGAGGGCATCTGAGCGACGAAGAGGTGGAACGTCTCGGTGTCGCGTTACTCCGCCTCAACGACCGGATGCAGGACATGAAGGGGACCTTCGGGCTTACCGACGAAGATCTCCAGATAGACCTGGGCCCCCTAGGAAGGTTACGCTAACACGGCGACGAGCCGAACGGAGACGACTGCTTGGCAGACTTAGTATCCCCGTCGCGCACCTACGGTCTTGTCGACATTCTCGATCGCGTGCTCGACAAGGGCCTCGTCGTCGTGGGCGACATCAAGATCAATCTCGCCAACGTCGAGCTCCTGACTATTCAGATCCGTCTTCTCATCTGCTCGATCGACAAGGCCGAGCAGATCGGATTGAACTGGTGGAAGACAGACCCGCGGCTCAGCACGTACGCCGCATCCGCAGCCCTCCCAAAATCCACACACGCCGCCTCGGCAACACAAAAAGAGGAGTCACGCCATGGCAGTTGAGCGTTCCCCGAGCGGTAGCTCGCTTATCGATGTTCTCGACCGCGTTCTCGACAAGGGTATCGTCATCGATGCCTGGGTGCGTGTCTCCCTAGTTGGTATCGACCTCGTGACAGTCGAGGCTCGAATTGTCGTCGCGTCCATTGAGACCTACCTCAAGTACTCGGAAGCAGTCGGACTCGCTGTGCCGGGATCCCGCCCGTTTCGCGAGCTCACCCCCGGTGGGGCAGACGAGCTCGATCGGATGCGGACGGAAAATGCTGATCTGAAGCGGCGGCTTGAGCGACTCGAGGCGTGAGAGTGCAGCGGTAGCCGCCAGCCCGCAGCTCAGCGGAGAGAGGCTAGCGGAGCTGCTCTCCGCAATCTCCGAGGCACCTGATTTCGTCACAGCGGCGACCTACATGATCGCCCAGCTGGCCGACATTCTCGGAGCGCGTCGCGGCATCGCCATTACGCTTGACAGCCCACTGCGCCGCTTCGTCAGCACCGCGAGCGTCGGCTTCGACGGCGAGTCTATGCCCTCGATCTCTCTTCCGGTCGACGACCTTTCCAATCCAATTGTCCTCTCCGCGCTCTCGCTTCATGCGGTGAGCTGCGACGGTGTCGCGCCGCTGGCAGGACTCCCCTTCGGCGAATGGGTCGCGATTCCATTCCCCCAGCCACAGTATCGTGGTGCGCGGCCTCTTCTAACCGACGCCGAGCTCGATCACGTACGACTGGATGGGTGCGAGGTCAGACTCCGGAGTGCCATCGACAGGAGACGGAGGCTCGGACACGCGCCTGCTGGAGTCGTCCTGATCGAGGCTTCCATCGATGAGCCAACTCTTGGCGAGGTGATGCACGCGGCCTCTTTGGCCGGTCCTGTCCTGTCACGCATGGCCGCCGTCGAGGAGTTTCGACTCTCAAGCAGTCGGCTTGACCAGCAGCGCGAGATGCTGACCGCGATTGTGAACTCTCTGCCCGATCCGATCGTGATCATCAACGCTGATCGTGACATCGTCGTCCAGAACAAGCGCGCCGAGCACCTGCTCTCGACCGGCGACAAGGATTCTGAAGGCCGTCGTCGCGCGGTGGAGATCAACAACCTGCTGTTCACGTCGCACCTGTCGAAGGCGGCAATGGGTGTCAACGAGAGTGCGGGGTCCCGTGAGCTGAATCTCGTGGATCCTGACGAGGGCACCGATCTCCTGTTCGAAGTTCTCACCCACGATCTCGGCGGCCTCGAAGGTGCGCAGGCCGGCTCGACCGTTTCCGTTCTGCGCGATGTGACCGATCTGCGCCGCGCCGCCAACGAGCTCGAGCGGCAGGTGCAGAGGGTAAGGCTGGCGGAAATCGAGGCGAAGCGGGAGCGGGACCGACTGAACCTGATTCTGGAGAATGTCGCCGATCCAATCCTCGTCACCGACGACCGCTCCAACATCATCCTGATGAACAAGGAAGCCGAACAGCTGTTCGAGGCGGATGACAGCCAGGCGTGGGAGCGGGCGGCGACGGTTCAGGCGAACGACACCAAGTTCACGACGTTCATCTCGGATTTCACCATCAGTCCGTCGACTGCGCGTCGAGAGCAGATGACGCTCCACATCCCCGACACGGGAGTCGAGCTGCCTGTCGAAGTCGTATCGGGAAAGATTCTGAACCGCCGTGGGGAGCCACTGGCGATCGTATCGGTATTGCACGATCTCACGGAACAGGTTGAGAATGAGCGACTGTACGATGAGCTCAAGACGTTTTCGAGTCAGCTCGAGGATCGCATTCAGGCCGCCACTGCCGACCTCGCCGAGCAGAACACGAGGCTGCAATGGCAGTCGCGCGAGCTTGAGAAGGCCAATCGCCTGAAATCGGAGTTCCTCGCCAGCATGTCACACGAGCTGCGCACCCCGATCAACGCGCTCATTGGCTACGCCTCGCTGATGCTCGACCGCATTTACGGCGATCTCACACCGCGGCAGGAGGAAGGACTCAATCGCATCCAGGGCGCAGCGCAACATCTGCTCGCGCTCATCAACGACATCCTCGACCTCGCCAAGATCGAAGCCGGCCGCATGCCGCTGCACCTCGACGACGTCACCCTCGGCGACATCATCGACGAGATCTCCCAGCAGATCGAGCCGCTGGTGAAGAAGCGGTCGCTCACCTTCACTGTCGAGATGCCCTCGAAGGACGTGGTGCTCCACACCGACCGGACGAAGGTCAAGCAGATCCTTCTCAACCTGCTCTCCAACGCGGTGAAGTTCACGCACCATGGCGGAATTTGGGTGTCGGTCTCGAAGGACGAGGAAGACTTGCGGTTCGACGTCCGCGATACGGGCATTGGAATTCGCGCGTCTGATCTCGAGTCGATCTGGGAGGATTTCAGGCAGGTAGATCAGTCGAGGACACGCGAGTTCGGCGGGACCGGTCTCGGTCTGAGCATCACTCGCAAGCTCGTCGACGCGCTCGGCGGACACGTCTTCGCTGAGAGCGTATTCGGAAAAGGCTCGACGTTCACGGTGGTACTGCCCATCAGGAGCGTTGCGCGTCCCGATGACCCCCCTCGCGTGATAGACGAGGTCCCCCCGCCGTCGCCAGTCCGGCGTTGACAGGCAATCCCGAAAAGGTAGATTGAACCAACGCCCCGAAGCTCTCGGGGCGTTTGCTTTTCCCTCCGCCCGAACCCTACCGAACTCAACCAGATGTTCGATTCGAAAACACGCACGATCGTCGTCGTTGGCGCGCAATGGGGCGACGAGGGTAAAGGCAAGCTCGTCGATGTTCTGTCCGAGCGCGCGGATTGGGTCGTTCGCTACCAGGGCGGCGCCAACGCCGGGCACACCGTCCAGATCGGCGAGAAATCGTTTGTGCTCCATCAGATCCCCAGCGGCATTCTGCACCCGGGAGTGCGTTGCGCCATCGGGAACGGCGTCGTGCTCGATGTCGAGACGTTGTTCGCCGAGATCGACGAGCTGGTTTCCGACGGAATCGACGTCGAGGGCCGGCTCTACGTAAGCGACCGCGCCCACCTCGTCATGCCTTATCACAAGCTCATCGACAGCCAGAGCTCGGCGAGCAAGGAGATCGGCACGACGGGTCGGGGGATCGGACCGGCATACGAGGACAAGTACGGGCGCCGCGGCATTCGCGTGCTGGATCTGAGAAATCCGGAGCGACTTAAGAAGCTGATCGAGCGGGGCGTGGCGCACGCCAACATCGAGCTGGCGACGTCGGGATCCAAGCGCGCGGACGTCGACTACACTCTGGAGCTGCTCGGTCGATTCGCGAAGAGGCTTCTCCCGCTCGCCGAAGACGTCGGGCTCAGGATCCACCGCGCGATCGTGGGCGGCGCCGCCGTGCTGCTGGAAGGTGCGCAGGGATCACTGCTGGATATCGACCACGGCACCTACCCCTATGTCACCTCGAGCAGCACGACGTCCGGCGGCGCAGCGACGGGTGTCGGCATCGCGCCGAAGGAGCTCGACTCGGTTATCGGTGTCGTCAAAGCCTACACAACGAGGGTAGGGAACGGCCCGCTCCCAACTGAGTTCGAGGAGCCGCTTGCGTCGGAGGTGCGCAACCTCGGCAACGAGTTTGGCGCGACGACGGGACGTCCGCGGAGATGCGGGTGGTTCGACGGAGTCGTCGTGCGCTACGCCGCGCGCGTCAACGGCCTGACCGATCTGGCCGTGACGAAGCTCGACGTCCTGGACACACTGGATCGAATCGGACTCTGCACCGGCTACGAAGTGGATGGCGAGGTCTACGAGGAATTCCCGGGCGATCTGAGTGTACTCGATCGCGCGGTGCCGAGGTACGAATGGTTCGAGGGATGGAGGAGCTCGACGGCCGACGCGCGCGGTCTGCTTGATCTGCCCACAGAGGCTCGCCGCTATCTCGATCGCATTCAGTCGTTGGTCGAGACACAAATCACCTACGTGAGTGTCGGAACGCGCAGAGATCAGATCATCGGAGTGGAGGGCGCACTCCCCGCGCCTCCCGCCGCCGTCGGCTAACGGTTGGCCGTAATGCTGGATGACGCGGACCTCCTCATAGTGGGAGCTGGGCCGTGCGGACTCGCCGCTGCGATCTCCGCGCAGAAAGCGGGATTCGAGCCGCTGGTGATCGAATCCCAGGTCGCTGTGAGCACGATTGCCGCTTATCCGGCGTACGTGCGGTTCTTCTCGACCGCCGAGAAGCTGGCGATTGGCGAGTTGCCCTTCGTCATCGCGACGGAAAAGCCGAGCCGCCGGGATGCACTCGCTTATTACCGGGCAGTCGTGCTGCACTTCCGAGTTCCACTGCGGCAGCGTGAACGTGTAACATCGATCGAAAGACAGCCCGCCGGCGATGGCTTTGTCGTCCGTTCTCTCACCCAAGCTGGCGAAGAGCGCCGAAGCAAGACGCGGGCGGTGGTTGTTGCCACCGGATATTTCGGATCACCTAACCGCATCGGCGTGCCGGGCGAGGATCTCCCGCACGTGTCGCACACCTATCACGAGGGCCACGAAGCGTTCTTGCAGGACGCTGTCGTCGTTGGCGGCGGCAATTCCGCCGCCGAAGCAGCGCTGGACCTTTGGCGCTCGGGCGCACGCGTGACACTCGTT
>CATPBN010000222.1 GCA_955652635.1 uncultured Gemmatimonadaceae bacterium | reverse complement strand
CGCTCACGAAGGGTTGCGCGCACCTTCAGCGCATATCTCGCCAGCGACAATTCTCGTCGGTTGGGAACGGAGTCTCGACACCGCGAAGATGCTCGGCCACGAGTATCTGATCGTGCCGAGCCTCCAGGCCGACCTGGGGCTTACACTCGACGACTGGCGCGAATGGGCAGACCGCTTCAACGCAGCCGGCGCGGCAGCCAGGCGCGCCGGAGTTTGGCTCGCGTTTCACAACGAGGCCGATCACATGAAGCCGATCGACGGCAAAGTGCCTTACGATGTCTTCGTCGAGCGCACGGATCCGTCGGTGGTCCGACTGCAGCTAGACACCGGCAACATGCTGCAGGGCGGCGGTGATCCTATGCAATACCTCGCAAGGCACCGTGATCGCTACTGGAGCTTTCACTTGAAGGACGTAGTCGCTGATCGCTCGACAGATACGGAGCTCGGAACTGGGGTATTCGACTTCAAGCGCTTCCTGGCCGCAATTCCAGATCTCTCCAGGAAGCCTTGTCATGTCGAGCAGGAGAACGGCCGCGACGAGTTGGCAAGCGCACGCACGGATTTCGAGTATCTGCGGACGCTCGATTTCTAGGTACCCGAAGTAAATTGGAGAACTCGTATGCCGGCTACTCCATACCACTTCGGGCCAGGGTTGCTGATCAAGGCGGCTGCGCCGCGCCAGTTTTCAATGGCGGCGTATTCGCTCACCCAGATAGTCATAGATCTGGAGTCCGGCTACTTCATGCTCCACCAGGACCCTCCGATCCACCGCGAGCTGCACACGTTCCTGATGGGTGGGCTCCTTGGCTTGCTGTGCGGACTGATTGTTTCACGACTCGGCGCGAGGCTGTCGCGTCCGCGTGATGTGGTTGTCGAGGGCCTCGCAGCCGAGTACCGATTATCCGTTGCGGTGCTGAGCGGGATCTTCGGCGGATTGTTGCACCCCGTGCTCGACGGGATCATCTACGCGGATATCCGTCCTTTTCGGCCCTTCTCTTCAGCCAACCCGCTATACGGACTGGTCAGCACACGTTTGGTGTACGAGTTCTGCGTCGTCACGGCGCTCGTTGGCGCAGCGTTGTTGCTCGCCTGGGAGCGGCGCCAGCGAAGACTATAAGTGGATAGCCCGGGTCGGTCGAGCCTCCTTCAGGAGTTCACCACTCAGCAGAATGAAAACGCATTTCTGAGAGCGTTCTCCTTCTCGACGACCCAGCTTCCTGTCGACTCCGCCTCGGACGTGAAGCTCGCCGATCGTGTCATCATGATGGGCGAGATCGGATTCATCTTTCAGTTGATGGAGCGC
Organism: uncultured Gemmatimonadaceae bacterium; assembly: GCA_955652635.1. Classification (GTDB taxonomy): domain Bacteria; phylum Gemmatimonadota; class Gemmatimonadetes; order Gemmatimonadales; family Gemmatimonadaceae; genus UBA4720. The sequence continues at coordinate 3,951 of CATPBN010000222.1, read as the reverse complement.
GAGCGGAAAGTCGCGTCGAAGGCCGGCGATCTCGAGAAGTGGATAACCAATTATGTCGTGCGGCGCGGCGTGAAGCAGATTCAGAACACCCGCGATCTGCTCAAAAGCTACATGGCCCTTTCGCTCGTCAATAACTTCGGGCACCGCGCGTTCATCTCACCCGGAGACCCCGATCTGTTCGTCAGCGTCATTGTTTACCGAGTGCCGTCGAAAACGCGCGCCTTTCGTGCTGCGCGATTCAAGAAGAACCGGAACGGCGGGTTCGTGCACATTCTGCGCGACGTAGACTACTTCGAGATCGTACACCATTTCGTCACGCCCGCGGAGCTGTCAGATTATTTCGGATTCCGGCGCGATATTCTCATCAACTGGGATCCTGCCGCAACCGCCGTCAGCGAAGCGGCGCTCATCGGCCAGTATTTGCTCGAGGACTATTCGTCTGCTCCCGACGAAAGATTCGAGAGCGCATCGCGCTCGCGGGGCGGCCCGACGGCTTGCGAGTTCTCATTCGTCCTCGATAGCCTCGCGACCACAATCGCGTCGCAGGAGGGAGACAATGCCGACACCGACCTCTACGAGGTTCTCGCCGAGTTGGCGCGTCTCGCGCGATACGAGCTGCGAGCGCTCAAGCAGCAGGTTCGTCTTGCCCTCGAAGCGGTGCGGGGCAATCGGTTCGAGCTGCCGTACAGGATTGCCTCCGCTCGCACGGGCGCTGGTTTTCTGGTTCTTCCCGTGACGACGGAGTTCCACGACCGCGCATCAGGTGCCCTTCGAAGCCTGTCGCTCGCCTCCAAGTATGAGCTCGATCTGGAACGCCAGATTGGCATTGGGATGTGGCGCAACAGCGAGTTCGTTGATATCGAATGGATTTTCGTGAATGGCAGAAGCGTTCCCGACCCTGGTCTCGAGGAGCGTCTCGCGCACAATTATCCATTTCGCAGAACCAGCGAGCAGCGATTGCCGCCCATATTTGTGTAGCTGATCAGGGAACTATCCCTGCGCGAACACGGTTTAATACGTAATCCCCTGCACCGAGAATACTTGACATGAACCGCTCCCTTTCCGATTTCGCCGCTGCACTCGTGGTCATCCCCGTTGCGCTCGTTCTCTTCGCCGCGAGAAGCGGTTCGTCTCGCCCGCTCGCTCGACCCGCGGTAATGCCGGCGCTTGACGCTGTTTCCGCGTCAGCTACAGAAGACACAGCGGTGTTTGCCGGAGGCTGTTTCTGGGGAGTCGAGGCCGTATTCCGCCACGTGAAGGGAGTCAAGTCGGCGGTCTCCGGTTACGCCGGCGGGAATGTCGGTACCCCTTCGTACGAACAGGTAAGTACCGGCGACACCGGACACGCTGAGTCCGTGCAGGTGATCTACGATCCGTCGCAGGTGTCGTACGGCAAGCTGCTCCAGATCTTCTTCTCGGTCGCGCACGATCCGACTCAGCTGAATCGTCAGGGCCCCGATCACGGCACCCAATACCGCTCGGCGATCTTCTACAATACGCCACAGCAGCAGCAGGCCGCGGAGAGCTACATCAGGCAGCTGACGGCGGCGAAGACTTTCCCGCGTCCCATTGTCACCCAGGTGTCGAAGCTCAATGGTTTCTATCGGGCTGAGGAGTACCACCAGAATTATCTGGCGCAGCACCCAAACCAGCTCTACATCGTGATCAACGACAAGCCGAAGGTCGCGGCGCTGAAGAAGGAATTCCCGGACGTCTACCGGAATTAGCTTCGCGAGAACTTCGCCCGACTGGACGGGCGAGGCCCAGGTTAAGACCGCTGCACGACTGTGCCGGCGGAGGTAGATTTTCCCCCCGTTCCCCCCAGTCAACGGAGGGTCTCAAATGCAGTTCCTCGGGGTCAACTACCTCGCAGTTCTCGTCGCGGCAGTCCTGATGTTCATACTGGGCGGACTATGGTATTCCCCGCTTCTCTTCGTAAAGAAGTGGGTTGCCCTGCTGGGCAAGACTGAAGAGCAGATGCGAATCGAGGCGGCCTCGGCCAACATGCCCCTCATGTACTTCAGCGCCTTCGTCTGCGCGCTGATCACGGCGATGGTCATGGCGCACATACTGGCACACATGGCTGCCATCATGCCCACCGGCGCGGTGCACGGCGCGTTCTTCGGCTTCATGGCCTGGATTGGCTTCGCCGCGCCGACGAGCTATGCCACCGCGCTATTCTCCGGCAAGCCGAAGCAGCTGTGGCTCATCGATTCAACGTACAATCTCGTTTCATTCATGCTCGCTGGACTCATTCTCGCAGCGTGGAGATAGCAGGAATTTCCGATATCCAGAGGAGAGAAATAATGTCGCACTCACATCGGCTTCGGTCCCTGGCGTTCGCGGGGACGGCTTTAGCACTGTGCATCACATCTGTTGCAGCGGCCCAGGCGAAAGCCAAGACGACGACCAAGACAACGCCAAAGGCGACGGGTCATTTTCGGGTCACCAGCCCGGATCTCACCACGAAAGGTCGAATCGCGGCGAGTCACGTCTACAACGGAATGGGTTGCAGTGGGCAGAACACATCGCCCGCGTTGCAGTGGTCGGGCGCACCGGCCGGAACCAAGTCGTTCGCGGTGACGATCTACGACCCCGATGCCCCAACCGGAAGCGGCTGGTGGCACTGGATGATCTATAACATTCCCGCCACAACGACCTCGCTCGCGGCTGGCGCTGGAAATGGGCGCAATGCTCCGGCCGGCAGTGTCGAAGGGCCCACGGATTTTGGAACGAAGGGTTATGGTGGGCCGTGTCCACCGGTAGGCGACAAGCCCCATCACTATCACATCACTGTATTCGCGCTCAAGACCGACAAGCTCGACGTTCCCGGAAACGCGACCTCAGCCTACGTCGGCTTCAATCTCAACGCCAACAAACTCGCCGCAGCGCGGATTACCGGGCTTTACGGGCGGTAGCGGAATCGCTCGCCGGCCTGAGGAGATCCTTTGCGAGGACGTAGAAGTTCTCGTCGACGTGAAAAGCCTCAGGCCGGGTTAGCTTGACCGTCGTCGTTTTCCACTTTTCCGTTGGCCTGATCGAGGTCAGTTTATCCGGCGAGGTCGTGACTCTGACCGGCATCGCAAAGCCCGGGACGACATTGTTCCAGCGATAGGAGAGCTTCGACCCCACGAGCTTGTATTCGAGCGTCGGAACTCTGATCGTGCGCAGGTATTGGTCGAACACCTTGCTCAGATTGATGCCTGAACGTGAGCTCAGGTAGTTCTCGATCTGCTTGCCGGTGACGGTCTGGTGCCAGAAGGTCTTGCCCAGACCGCGCAAGATCCCTCTCCACCGCGAGTCGTCGTCTACCAGCTGCCGGATGGTGTGCAGCATGTTCGCACCCTTTTCGTACTGGTCGCCGGAGCCTTCGTGATTCACTCCGTAGACTCCGACGATCGGCTCGTCGTTCCTCACCAGCTTGCGCTGACCAATCGTGTATTCGGCGCCCGCTTTCTTTCCCTGCTGGCACTCTGTGAAGAGACCTTCGGCGTAGCTGGCGAAGCTCTCGTGGATCCACATGTCGGCGGCATCCTTCATCGTGATGCTGTTGCCGAACCATTCGTGCGCGCTCTCGTGGATGATTATGAAATCCCACAATAGACCGTGCCCTGTGCTCGAACGGTCCCGGCCGAGATATCCGTTCTTGTAGTGATTGCCATAGGCAATCGCGCTCTGATGCTCCATTCCCAGGTGCGGCGCCTCGACGAGCTTGTATCCATCCTCGTACCACGGGAAGGGTCCGAACCAACTCTCGAAGCATTGGAGCATCGGCTTCACCTGCTGGAATTGTTTCTTCGCGGTATCGGCGTGATAGTCGAGAGGCCAGAAGTCGAGGGTGAGGGTGCCGCGCTCACCCAGGTAGCTGTCGCTGAAATGGGCGTAATGACCGGCGTTCACCGCGACATCGTAGTTGTTGATCGGGTTGACGACGAACCACTCGTAGGTTGT
>CATPBN010000221.1 GCA_955652635.1 uncultured Gemmatimonadaceae bacterium | reverse complement strand
GATCGACGTCGTGGGTTTCTCGCTGCTCGCCGGATTCGATGGCGCGAGATCGCTCGATACGCACATGAGAGTGGCGCAGCGATGGTTGCGGATGTATCCCAATCCGAAGGAACACTGGGTGTTCGCGGCGGGTGGATATCCGCTTGTGCACGGCGAGCAGAACCAGGAGCGCGCGATCTGGGGCGTGCTCGCATGGGCCACAGCCGAGACGCCGATCAAGGGGCTCGTCGTGTACGAGGCCGGCGATTATTACACTGTGCGCGGTCTGCGCGCGCCCGGCGGCCGATTGCGTCCGGCTACGAGCGCAATCTTGCGCGCCGAGAAAGGACTTCGGTCTAGCGCGCAGTAGTGCCGTTCGAGATCTGATCGCCGGTCAGGCGAGTAGCGCCGAAGAGGATACCCCGCCTCGACCAAGACAGAGATCTAAAAGCAACGCACCCAAAAGAGCCCAAGGCTAAACGGTTCGGCCCACTCCTCGAACGATGCCCTCGACTCGCCGCGCTGGATCGAAATAGCGACGCGCGACGTCGTGCATCTGCTCCGCTGTGACGGATCGTACTCGCGAATCGTGCTCGGTGAGCTCGTGCAGCCCCCCACCGAACATCCACGCGTCGAGCATTTCGGCGAGAACCGCGCCTCCCAGCTCCTGCGCGATCGCGTGGGTGCCGATCGTGTACTGCTTGGCGCGCGACAGCTCATCTTCGCCAACGGGGTGCTCCCGCAGCTTCGCGAACTCGGCGAGCAATCCACTCCGCGCGATGTCTTCTTTTTCCGGCGACGTGGCGATATAGGACACGAATATTCCCGCCAGCCTCCTCTCGCTCAACCCAGCGTGCACTGTATAGGCGAGCGACTGCCGGTCGCGCAGCTCGTCGAAGAAGCGTCCCCCGAGTCCGCTGGCCACCGTCCCGATCAGCGACGCGGCAAAGCGATCGTCATCGCTACGTGAGGGTGCGGGAAAAGCCAAGGCGATCGCCGTCTGAGACTTGTCGCGCGATTCCGCCGCGATCTTTACGCTCTTCGGCCAGCGCGGTTTTCCGACCTTCGGACTCTTTTTCGGCTCCAGGACGCCGAATTCTCGGGCGACGAGATCCGCCACCTCTTTGACATCCACATCAGCAACGATTCCGATGACCGCTGCGGACTCCAGGACGCGCGACCGATGCCACTCTCGCGCCTGCTCCGCGGAAATCGCGCGTAACGACTCTTCCGTTCCCATTGCTGGACGCGCGTACGGATGGCTCCCGAATGCGACCGAGCTGGCCAGGCGCGTCGGGTATCGATACATGTCGTCGCGAAGCATTGCGACGTTGGATATTGCAACGACCCTCTCGGTCTCAAACGAGTCTTCGGGGATCGTCGGCCGCTGCACCACGTCTCCCAGCAATTCCAGCGCTTCAGCAAGGCGCGCAGTGGGCACGGAGAAAGACCAACCGAAGCTGTCGCTGCCCGCGCTCGCCGAAATCGTACCACCGAGCATCTCTGCGTCTTCCGCGATTTGTGCCGCGGTACGGGTCGTTGTTCCCTTGAGCATCGCGCGCGCAGTGAGGAGTGTCAGGCCAGCCTCCTGCTTCTCCTCTTCGATGGCACCGCCGACGATGTAAATCCCGATGCTGGCGATCGGTGTCCCGACCTTTCTTCGGACGAGAACCGGAATTCCCTCTGCCGTACGAAACACGGAAACTCCGGCCTCCTCCTTCTCGAACTCGGCACCTTTTCCCCCGGACGTCGCCGGTGCGACGCGCGGAGGTATCGACGCGAGCCGTTCGGATCGGCCGGCTCCGAGGAGACGTTGCATGTCCGCGGCGTCGTGCGCGACGACGGGCGAGCTCGCAGGGCGATAAACGAGGGCGGCCGCCCTCTGCTCTGACAGATACTTCCGCGCGACTCGCCGCACATCGTCCGCGGATGCGGACATGAAACGCCGGTAATATTCGTCTCCCAAACGCCAGCCGCCCAGCGCTTCCCACTCGGCCAGATAGTTGGCGCGCCCTTCTGCGGTCTCGAGGCGTCTGACCCATCGCGCCTCAAAGATGCGGCGCACGCGCTCGAGCTCGTGCTCCTCGAGCGCTCCAACGCGCAGCTGATGCAGCTGATCCCAGATCGCACCGGCTGCCTCTGCGGTGTTCTCCGGCTCGGTCTCCGCGTGAACGACGAATACGCCGAGCTCGGCCGGGGTGTAGTCGTAGGCGCTGACGGACGACGCCAGCTTTTTCTCGCGCACCGAGCGATACAGACGTGACGCGCGGCCAGTCGCAAGAATCGCCGCCGCGACGTCGAGGACGGCCGTGTCGGGATCGAGAGTGCCCGGCGTCCTCCAGCCCAGAACGAGCTGGCTCTGCGCGATATCGCCTGCAAGCTCGCGGTAGCGGAAACCTTCGTGTTCCGGCTCGCGAGGACCGGCCGTCCGAACGGGCTTTGTCCCTTCGAGACTTCCGTACAAATCCGTGACGCGACGCAGTGCCGCGGCCGGATCGACGTCTCCGGAGATGGTGAGAATTGTGTTCGAAGGGCGATAAAAATTGCGGTAAAACGTGTTCATCTTGTCGCGCGTGAACGCTCGGAGGCCAGGCTCCCGGCCGATTCGCCAGCGCCTCATTCGGTGAGCATCGTGGAGCAGCTCGTACAG
>CATPBN010000220.1 GCA_955652635.1 uncultured Gemmatimonadaceae bacterium | reverse complement strand
TCATCATGTAGGCCAGCCCACCAATGAGCGCGCCGTAGAACCCGTACCCGAGTCCGCGCAGAAACACGTAGGTGAAAAGCCCGGCCAGAAAAATGTGGATGATGAATCCCCACGTCATCGCGACGTCAGTGGGCATGACCATCCGTAGCAGAAACGTCGGATAGAAGATGTCCCCATGCATCGCGGCGATGTACGGCATTCCGCCAAACAGGTACGGGTTCCACAGCGGAAAATGGCCCGTTGCCCGGAGGGTGCTCGCAGCGAATTCCCGAAATCCGTACCCGGCGATGTACTGATCGCTAGATGGATTTACGAGAAACCGTCCGGCCAACGCAGGGTACGCGAGCGCCAGAGTGCACAACGCGTATACCAGCGACGCCCAGGCCAACGCGAAACGCGGCGCTCGTAGCGCCGCGGATGTGTTAGCGGAGTCCGGTGCTCGGCGGGACTTCTCTCGAGGCTGGGCCATGAGCGGTCAGAGTGGTAAGGATTTCCTGGTAGCGCCGGTTGCGACGTAGAGTCCGCTCGGAACGAGCTCAACGATCGTCAGCCACAACCGAGCCGCGATCGCGACGAGAGCCGCATCCGCTTCGTTGGCGAGACCGAGCTGCGTCATGAAAGCCGCCAGCGTGAACTCTCTCACGCCCAGACCCGCTGGCGCGATTGGCGAAATGAAACCCAGCAGGTACGCAGCGGTGTAAACTGCGATGTACGAGGAAATTTCGCCAGGCGAAGTCCCGAGCAGCCCGCGCACGAACAGCTGGAATGCGAGGCCGTAGAGGAGCCACGACAACGTGCTCGCAATCGCCGCCGTCCAGATGCTTGTCGCTGGAACAGTGGGAGGCAGGATATCCTTTCCTATAAGACTTCCGATCCACACGGCGAGCGGCGGAAGGAATCTCGGCGCACTGAGCAAGATGACGACGAGTATCAGGGCGCTGACGCCCACAAGCACTGGCTGACCAAGAAGCTTGGCTCCAGTGATCATGACGATCGCGGCCCCCGTGGCCAGACTCACCGTCTGCATAATCACCGAGGACCCCGCAGCGGCGAGTGCGGAAACTCCCTGCCCCCTCGCCATGACGCCCATCGCCGTGAGCGACCAGATATTTCCAGGGACGTATTTCCCCAGATTGGAGAGGAACCAGATGCGCGCTGCCTGGGGAAATGGCAGGCGCGAATCCCACGCGCCGAGCACGCGGCGCCAGCCCTCGATCAACAGTGCGTAGGCAATGAGAACGAGAATCGTCGCGGCACCTATCCACTGCCACCCGAACCGAATGTGGGAGAGCCGGGGCTCGACCTTATCCCATTGAGTGGCGAGGGAGCGGGCGGCAAAAAAAAGTACCAACGCCGCAAAGCTCCACTGCGCGAGCTTGAAAAGCTTACGACGCGTTAGCGCCAATGACCTGTCGGTATATCTCTGCGTAGCGCCGCGCGGCTGACTCCGGCGCAAAGGCAGAGAGTGCGTAGAGGCGCCCTGCCTTGCCGAGATCGCTGCCGCGGCCGTCGCGACTCAGCAAATCGTCGAGCGTCCTGGCGAGCGCAGCACGATCTCCTGGCGGCACCAGAAGCCCTGTTCTGTCGTGCTGAATCACGTCGCGAAGGCCTCCGGAATCGAAAGCGACAACGGGCGTCTCGCACAGCAGGGCCTCGACCGCAACAAGCCCGAGGCCTTCCTCTGCGGACGGCACGACGAGGGCCGTGGCGCTCTGGTAGAGCCGCGGCAATTCGGACTGCGAGAGTTGCCCGTGCCAGCGAACACGCGTGGCGACCCCCAGCTCCCGCGATAATGCCTCGAGTGCACCTCGACTTGGGCCATCGCCGACGATGTCCAACGACGCCAAAGTCTTCATGGCAGCGAGGGCGTGAAGCAAATGCTCGACTCCCTTTTGCGGCATCAGCCTGCCCACGAAGAGAAGCCGTTGTCCATCGCGTGACTTGCCGGGAAAGAAGAGAGCCGTCGACACCGGCATCGGAGCAATCGTCGGATTGACGTCGGGCGCGAGCTCCTGCGTTTTATCCTTTAGCCAACTCGAGACTGTGGTGACTGCGGCAGAGTGCTTTAGCACGTGTCCGAAAAGAGGCTTCGCTACGCCGACGGAGCGTGCGAGGCGAACATCGGTTCCGTGAAGCGTCGTCACGAGGGGGATGTGCGAGAGCCCTCCGACCCAGGTGCCAACGACGCCGCTTGGGAACCACCAGTGGGCGTGCACCACCTGCGGCTCGAAATTCCGTCGGGCGCGCACGGCGTGAACAAAATCGGCGCCGAGAAAACCGACGAGGGCGAATTTCGCCGTCCACGAAGATCCGACGTCGCTCGCCATGTTGCCGGTGTAGGCGAGCTTCTCATATCGCCGCGGCGCATAACGAAAGCGATCGACGGGCACTCCCTCGATCTCTTCAGAGGCGGGAACTCCCGCGGTTGCGGGCGCCACGACCTGCACCTTCACATCCTCGGCGCGCAAGGCCACCGCCAGACGCAAGATGAACGAACCGGCGGCGTCCCCTTCCCTTCGCGGGAACGAGTGCGTGAGAAACAATACGTTCATTGACTATCTGGTCGTAGTCGTGTCGCGTTCCCGCGAGAGGTCCTCGATACGCGCCGCCAGCTGGCTCAGCTCGGCGCGCTGTGCCGCGATCAATTCACCCATGAGTCCGGTCGCGAAGAAAACGCTTCCGACCGTCAGGCATGTCTCGACCAGATTGATGAGGGGTCTGAAGCCGACACCTCCGATGACGCGCCAGAGGATGGCAATGATCCCCACTATTACTCCCACGACGAATAAAGCGGCGCCGGCCATGCCAAACAGGAGAAGCGGCTTGCGAGCGAACCGGAGCTCGAACCAGACCGCGAGCATATCGAGCAGGCCCACCGGAATGCGGCCGATTCCAAACTTGGAAACTCCCGCGTGGCGTGGGTACAGCGGCACCGGCACTTCCGAGACGGTAAAGCCTCCCGCGGCTGCCATGACGACCATGTAACGATGCCAATCGGGGCGATTGGGTAGCGTGTCCATAACCTCGCGCCGATACGCCTTCACAGAATTGAGGTCACGCACCGTCACCTTGAACAACGAGCGACTCATCCTGTTGTAGATCCCGGACACGAAGGCCTTCTCGTACTTCCCTTCCTTGTAACCGGTCACGATGTCCGATTCGCCCGAGAGAATCGGAGCGACCAGCCGCGGAATATCCTCCGGCTTGTACTGCAGGTCGGCCGGATAGAAAACGAGGATGCTGCCGCGCGAGTGCAGATATCCGGTGCGCAATGCGTCAGCGATTCCTCGTCTCACGCCATGCCTCACGGGTTTCAGAAACGGATACTGGGCGGCCAGACGCTGCAATACAGCCCACGTGTCATCCACAGACCCGTCATCGACGACGACCACTTCGTACCGCTGCGGAGCTGATCCAAACGCCGCTCGCGCCTGCTCCATGAACAACGGCAGATTCTCAGCCTCGTCCTTTGCGGGAACGAGTATGCTAACCTCGGGTCGTGTCGTGATCGCCTGAGCAGTGGCGCCCCCAAAACGCTGCGCCGCGTCGGTCTGTGGGACTGTGGTCATACGCGTTTCCGCATCCGGGCGGAGAGGACTCCGAGCTGATCACGATATTTCGCGACCGTTCGGCGAGCGATCTGGACGCCGCTTTCGCGAAGGATGTTCACGATCGCCTGGTCCGTCAGTGGGTGCTTCGGGTCCTCTTCCTGAACGAGCTTCTGGAGCTGCGCCTTGATCCCGCGAGCGGAAACGTCTTCACCGTCCGAAGTAGCCAGTCCGGAAGAAAAGAAGAACTTGAGCGGAAGCACGCCGCGTGGGGTCTGAACGAACTTCTCGTTGGTGACCCTGCTCACCGTGGACTCGTGCATGTTGATGACCTCAGCCACCTCGCGGAGGGTGAGGGGCTTCAGGTACTGAATTCCCTTCTCGAAGAACTCGCGCTGCCGCTCCACGATGTAGTTCATCACCTTTAGCATCGTCTGCCGGCGTTGCTCGATCGCCTGGATCATCCAGTTGGCCGAGTTGAGCTTGCTGGAGATGAACTCCTTGTTCTCGCCGTCGAATTTCTTCTTGTCGCGCGCGATCTCCTGATAGGCACGACTCAGCTTCAG
>CATPBN010000219.1 GCA_955652635.1 uncultured Gemmatimonadaceae bacterium | reverse complement strand
CCCTGTAGGCGGCCGAGCAACTCACGCACGGCGTCGGCATTGCCGGGCCATACCACGTTCTCGCGTGAGACAGTTCCGTCGCCGAACGAGTGGTTGAGAACCATCGACCACCAGAAGCCGATGTGCCACGTGAGCCACGCGATGCTAGGCGGACCGAGGTCATATCCCTCGTGATCCGGCCAATCGGGGCGCCACTTTCCATCGGGCGCTCGATACACGTGCAGCCCCTGTTGGGCAGGCCGCCACAAGCACTCCTCGGTGGCAAGCTCAGTGAGGTGGATGCTGGTGAGCTTCCACGCCGTTTCGAACTGCCGGATCAAGTAGCCACGAGCTTCGTCGACCATGGGCAGAGTCTTTACGAAGTCCTCTCCGCCAATGCGCTCTCCAATGCGCTCCACGCCAGCAATGCGCATTTCACGCGCGCTGGAAACCTCGCCACGCCGGAGAAAGCGCGGAGTGAGCCGAGGTGAGCATCATCCACGGCAGCGGTGTTACCGAGCATCAATTCCCGGAATTGCTTCCTGATCGCGCCGATCTCCTCGGTGCTCTTGCCCTTCACCAACTGCGTCATCATGGACGCCGATGCCTGTGAGATCGAGCAACCACGCCCCGAAAAACGGAGATCGCAGACGCTGTCACCCTCGAAGGAGACCTGAAGAGTGATCTCGTCACCGCATAGCGGATTCTTCATCTCCACCGAGGCGTCCGCCTTGTCGAGAATGCCCTTGTTGCGGGGGCGACGGTAGTGATCGAGGATCATTTCCTGATACAGCGCGGCAATTTCGGCCGAGGTCCTAGGGAGAGACAAGCGGCCTCTCTGTGCGGCGCGATTGTCTAAGCTGGTACATAACCGAAGATCTCGCGCGCCTTCATGATTCCGCTAACCAGCGCATCGATGTCGCTTTCGTCGTTGTACACGTAGAACGACGCCCGCGCGGTCGCGGGCACATCGAGCCGCCGCATCAATGGCTGCGCGCAATGATGCCCCGCGCGGATGCAGACTCCCTCGCCATCGAGAATCGTCGCCAGATCGTGCGGATGCACGTCGGTCATCGTAAAGCTGACAACGCCGCTGCGCTCGCTTGCCGGCGGCCCGTAGATGCGCAGACCTTCGATCGCGGCCAACCGCTTCTGCGCCGCCGACATCAGCGCGCGCTCGTGCGAGAGCACGCGATCCATTCCTATTCTGTCGAGGTACTCGACGGCGGCAGCGAGCCCAACGGCATTGGCGGCGTTCGGAGTCCCCGCCTCGAACTTGTGCGGCAGCACGTTCCACGTAGTGCGGTCATCGTACACGAACTCGATCATGTCGCCCCCGGTCTGATATGGGGGCATCTCCTCGAGCATCTCGCGCTTTCCGATCAATCCGCCGATTCCCATCGGTCCGAGCATCTTGTGTCCGCTGAACGCGTAGAAATCGACGCCCAGCGAATCGAACGAGACGGGGAAATGGGGTGCGCTCTGGGCGCCATCGCAAACTGTGATCGCGTCCGTCTTCTCGCGAACGAGTCTTATAATCTCCGCGATCGGATTGATCGTCCCAAGAGCGTTCGACACGTGATTGAACGCGACGATCTTCGTGCGATCGTTGAGCAAGCCGCTGAAGTGCCCGAGATCGATCCTCCCGTCAGGAGTCAGCTCGCAGATTCTGAATTTCGCGCCCTTCTTCATGGCGAGGATCTGCCACGGGACGAAGTTGGCGTGGTGATCCATCGCGGTGACGACTATTTCGTCGCCCCTCAAGACGTTTGCCTCGCCCCACGATCCTGCTACGAGATTCACTCCTTCCGTCGTGCCACGTGTGAAGATGAGACAGTCTGAATCGCGCACACCAAGGAATTGCGCGATCCGAACTCGAGCCAGGTGATAGTATTCGGTCGCCCGTACGGAGAGCGAGTACGCTCCTCGATGCGGATTCGCGTTCGCCGTCTCGTAGAAATCGCGCAATGCATCGAGAACCACCTTCGGCTTCTGCGATGTCGCAGCGGAGTCGAGGTAGTGCAGATCCGGATTATTGACCAACAGCGGAAAGTCGGCGCGCACCCTTAAGTCCGGGCGAAACGCGGAATCGCGGCGTAGCTTCATGGTACCCGCACCGTAGACTTTTCGTACTTGCCGTCGATCCGCTGGCAGCGCGGACCGACGAGGATCGTGTCTCCATCGAGCCGGACTTGAAACACCGGCAACGGACTGGTCGCCGGAACCTGCCTGACTTCGCCCGTCCTGCAGTCGTACCGGGTGCCGTGCCACGCGCACTGAAGAGTTCCGTCCTCGAGCAGGTCCCCCAGCGACATCGAAAAATGCTGGTGGGTACAGATATCGCTCAGAGCGGAGATCTCGCCGTTAAACCGGACGAGACAAATCGCATCCCCACTCGGACGCACCCGCTGCAGAACCATTCCGTCGTCCAGATCAGTCACCGAGGCTACTGGCTCGAACTCGGGATTGCCAGCAGGCGAATCGAAAACGGGGCGGGGAGCGCCGGTCATCGAGATGCTCTTTTGGAGGAAAGCTGGCCGGCTTCGGACACGTTGCTGCCGCCTAAGTGCTGACGAGACAATGGGATAGAGACGCAGGTGTTTGCTTGACTATCCCGACAGAATTGCTTTAGATTGAATCTACGAAGGGAAGTATGGAAACGCCAAGGAGTTGGAATGGGTTCGGGAATCGAGGCGCTGGTCAACCGCGAGTACGCATACGGATTCGTCACGGACATCGAGACGGATACCGTCCCGGCCGGACTCAATGAGGGCATAATCCGCCTCATCTCAGCAAAGAAGAACGAGCCCGAGTTCATGCTGGAGTGGCGGCTCAAGGCATACCGCCGCTGGCTCACCATGAAAGAGCCGCACTGGGGCAACGTCAAATACCCCGCGATCGATTACAACTCGCTGGTCTACTACTCGGCGCCGAAGAGCGTCAAGCCGCTTCAGAGCCTCGATGAAGTCGATCCCGAGCTGCTCCGCACCTACGAAAAGCTAGGCATCTCGCTGACCGAGCAGAAATTCCTCGCCGGCGTCGCCGTGGACGCGATCTTCGACAGCGTTTCCGTCGGAACGACGATGAGGGAAGAGCTGGGAAAGCTTGGAATCATCTTCTGCTCATTCGGAGAAGCCGTTCAGAACCACCCCGAGCTCGTCGAGAAGTACCTCGGCACAGTCGTCCCGCACAGCGACAATTTCTTCGCGGCGCTGAACGCTGCGGTCTTCAGCGACGGATCGTTCGCGTACGTCCCGAAGGGCGTAAAGTGTCCGATGGAGCTCTCGACCTACTTCCGCATCAACAGCGCGAATACCGGGCAGTTCGAGCGCACGCTCATCATTGCTGACGAAGGCGCATCTGTCAGCTACCTCGAGGGATGCACGGCGCCCAAGCGCGACGAGAATCAGCTCCACGCAGCGGTCGTAGAGCTGATCGCGCTCGACAACGCGACGGTCAAGTACTCGACGGTGCAGAACTGGTACGCGGGCGACGCCGAAGGAAAGGGCGGCATCTACAACTTCGTCACCAAGCGCGGCAAGTGCGCGGGCGTCAACTCCAAGATCTCCTGGACGCAGGTCGAGACCGGCTCGGCGATCACCTGGAAATATCCAAGCGTGATCCTCCAGGGTGACAACTCGGTCGGCGAGTTCTATTCAGTCGCGGTCGTCAACAAGAAGCAGCAGGCCGACACCGGCACCAAGATGATTCACATCGGCAAGAACACGAAGTCGACGATCGTCTCCAAGGGAATTTCCGCCGGCGAGGGCAACAACAGCTATCGTGGACTCGTTCGAGTGTTGCCAAAGGCAGAAGGCGCGCGCAACTACACGCAGTGCGACTCGATGCTCATCGGCAACAAGTGCGGAGCGCATACCTTTCCGTACATAGAGGTCCAGAACAACACCGCCACCCTCGAGCACGAGGCATCGACGTCGAAGATCGGCGAGGATCAGATCTTCTACTGCAAGCAGCGCGGGGTAAGCGCCGAGCACGCGGTGTCGATGATCGTGAGCGGGTTCTGCCGCGAAGTGTTCAAGGAGCTGCCAATGGAGTTCGCGGTCGAAGCGCAGCAGCTCCTCGGCATAACGCTCGAAGGAAGCGTAGGCTGATTCACTGACGCCCAATGGTCTCGCGCAATCTCAACGACAGAATCCGCGCTGCCTGGGCCTGGCTCCGCTCCGGACCCAGGACGCCGGGGTACCCTTTCACCGCAAATTGGACGCTCTTCAGTCAGGCGATATACGGCATCCAAACGACATTCAATCACTGGTTTCGTGCTAGAAATAAATGATCTGCACGCCGGAATAGGCGATCGAGAGATACTTCGTGGAATCACTCTTCGGGTCAATACAGGAGAGGTACACGCGGTCATGGGCCCGAACGGCTCGGGGAAATCCACACTGGCGCAGGTGCTCGCCGGAAATCCGTCGTACCAGGTGACGCAAGGCACCGTTACTTACGACGGGCAAAATCTCCTCGAGCTGGATCCCGAAGTGCGCGCACAGAACGGGATTTTTCTCGCGTTCCAGTATCCCGTCGAGATTCCCGGCGTATCGAACGCCTACTTCCTCCGCTCTGCGTACAACGAGATTCGCAAAGCGAAGGGAATGGAAGAAGTCGATCCTCTCGAATTCCTCGACCTAGTCGAGGAGAAGCTCAAGCTCGTCGACATGGACGAGTCGATGCTATCGCGCTCGGTCAACCAGGGCTTCTCCGGCGGCGAGAAGAAGAGAAACGAGATCTTCCAGATGGCGGTTCTCGCTCCGAGGCTGGCAATTCTCGACGAGACCGATTCAGGTCTCGACATCGACGCGCTTCGCATCGTCGCTCAGGGGGTCAACACTCTGCGATCGCCCGAAAACGCCACGATCGTTGTCACCCATTATCAGCGTCTCCTCAATTACATAGTACCCGACTTCGTCCATGTGCTCTCGAACGGTCGCATTGTGAAGTCGGGAGGCAAGGAGCTCGCGCTCGAGCTCGAGGAGAAGGGCTACGACTGGTTGCAGAACGTCGATGCCGGTGCCGGAGCAGCGGCTTGAGCGACGTTGCGACCAGAAAGGGCTTTCGTGATAACGCGGCGCTCGGCAACAACGGCGCAAATTCAGTGAACACTCGCGCGCTGAGTCCGATCGAAGCGTATCGGGCGAATTTCAGGCATCAACCCGCCGGGCCGGAATGGCTTCAGTCGCTTCGCGCGCAGGGGATGGACCGGTTCGAGGCCCTCGGATTTCCAACGACGAAGAACGAGGACTGGCATTTCACGAGCGTCGCGCCGATCGCCGAGCGGATGTTTCATGTCGCGAGGACGAGTGAGGCGGGTATTTCGTCGGAGGGGAGCACGGCGGGAATAGTGGCGCGCGCTGATCTCGAGCGCTTCACGTTCGGCCAGCCCGCGTGGCACACGCTGGTCTTTGTGAATGGCGAGTTCTCTCCCGATCTCTCGTCCTGCGCGGGTGCGGGTGAAAAGGTTCGGGTGAACAGTCTCGCCAAAGCAGTTCGCTCTGGGATCGGCCGTCCTGAGCGACATCTCGGGAAGATTGCGGCGTTCAACCGCCACGCCTTTACGGCACTCAACACGGCATTCATTCAGGACGGTGCATTAGTGGAGCTGCAGGCCGACGCCGTCGTCGACCAACCGATTCACCTGATATTCGTTTCAGAAGGCGAGGGCGAAGCAGTCTCGCATCCGCGCAACCTGATCGTCGCTGCGCAGAATTCCCGCGCGACGATAATCGAGAGCTACGTCTCGATTCGTGACAACTGCTATTTCACCAACGCCGTCACCGAGATCTCCCTCGGCGAAGGGGCGCGCGTCGATCACTACAAGATTCAGAGGGAGAGCGAGAAGGCGTTTCACGTCGGCACGACGCAGATCCGACAGGAGCGCGACAGCCAGCTGCACTCGTTCTCGTTCGCGGTCGGCGGCTCTCTGGCGCGGACCAACATTTACACTTCGCTCGCCGGAGCTGCCGCGAGCTGCACGCTGAACGGACTCTATCTCGCCGACGGCGTGCAGCACATAGACAACCAGACCGTTATCGAGCACATCGCCCCAAATTGCCCGAGCCATGAGGTCTACAAGGGTGTGCTCGACGGCCGGTCACACGGCGTCTTCAACGGGAAAGTGTACGTGCACCCCGAAGCGCAGAAGACGGACGGCAAGCAGAGCAACAACAATCTCCTGCTGTCGCCAACCGCGCGGGTGGACACGAAGCCGCAGCTCGAGATCTTCGCCGACGATGTGAAGTGCACTCACGGCGCGACGGTAGGACGACTCGATGAGGTCGCGATGTTCTATCTGAACAGTCGCGGGATCGGACGCGAAACGGCGCGGATTCTGTTGACGTACGCCTTCGCCGCCGACGTTCTCGAGACGATCGAGCTCCAGTCGATGAAAGAGGAGCTGGAGAAGATGGTCCTATCCAGATTTGCGGGTTCCGGGACTTAACCGCCCGAACGCCGCGGTCTTACCGACCGAGCAGGTATAGAATCACAACGATCACCATTACCGCGATGATGATCACGTTTGTCGGGACCCTTCTCGGCGAATCGGGATCGAGATCACCGGCGAGAATGGGGTGCTTGATCGTGTTGCGGCGGGTGTTGATGTCCTTTTCGCGCTTGCTCGCACCCGCTGGCTCGATCACGGCTACGCCCAGCGGAAGACGCTTGGTCGTGAAGGTGAGGATCGCCGAGCCGACTTCGACCTTGTCGCCTTCGGCCAGAGATCGGGGCTCTGCGAGCGTCATTCCGTTCACGGTGGTCGGATTAACGCCACACGGATGCAGAACGAATTTGCCTTCCTCCGATCTCAGCTCGGCGTGGTTGCGTGACACAGCGGGCTCGCGAATCAGGATATGGCTTGCGGCGTCGCGCCCGATCGTCAGAAGAGAATTCCTGACCGGATAGGCGCGCCGTTCGAACTCGTAAATGAGGTGGGCGCTGTCGTCGCCCGGGGCTTGTAAGGCCATAAAAGCCATAGAATCTCCGTCGTGGTATAGACGAGCGAGGGCTTGGGCAGGCTACATTAAGCGCCTGGGGACGGTGGGACTCGAAGGCGGAGCCGTCTCGGGGTATTTTATCGCGAACAACAATTCAACTCCCCGGAGGGGGCATGGCGACAAAACTCGAGAAAACCCTGAAGCGCGAGATCACAATCGACGGCAAGGCCTACATGGTCGCGATCTCTCCTGAGGGCGTTAAAGTGACGCAGAAGGGCTTTCGCAGAGGTCCGGAGCTGACCTGGCGCGCGATCATCAGCGGCGAGGCCGAAATGGGTCAGCAGCTCAAATCGTCGGTCAACGCAACGGGCGGAGATTCGGAGGAGTAGAGTCTCTATGGGTTGGTCTGGATGTTCGGGTTGCTCTGAACATCCGACAGGTGTTCCTGGATGATCACCCATTTTCCGCCGCGTTTCTGGAACACCGCCGTCCACGCCCCGCCGATGACGTGATTCATCCCCATCGGCGTAAGGTGCGGGATTCGATAGGTGCTCGTCATCACCGCCGCGTCCGGTGCGAGCACATCGACCGTCATTGAGGTCCATTCCCATCGTGGATGCCGCATGTTCTGGCCGACATAGGTCCAGAACGCCTGAATAGCCTGCTGGAGCTGCGGGCGCGTCGTCGTAGTCACCCCGCCACTAGCCGAAATCACCCGACCCTCGGCCGGGTACAGACTCATGAGCCGATTCACCGGATCGGGCTTGGACAGATCGTAGGTGTTGGCCACGAGGTGCTTGAGACTGTCCGCGATGGCTTTCTTGTCGGCAGCGGACATGTCCGAAGCGGCTCGGGGTCCGCAGGCGAACAGGACGGCGAACGCCCCGATGGCTCCGGACCTGGGGAGCGGGCGGAAGAATCGCTGCGGGCGAGGTGACCCAAAACCACTCATGTCAGAAAAGTACACCGCGCACCCTACGACCGTGCCGTCCCGTAACGGAGACAACCCATGTCTCTTACTGGTGACATGCTCCCCGAAGACATCGAGTTAACCCGCGTTTCAGGGGGGAAACGTCCGGCTCGGCGGTTGCCTCTATTGATGGCGCCGGAGGCCGTTTCCTCGGCGCATCAACGTCGCACAGCAGTCATTTCCCTGTGATCGGGAAGGAGTTTTTATGAGGAAGAGTTATCTGTTGGTTGCAGGAGCGGGTGCCGTACTTCTGGCCGCTTGCAGCGGCGACAAGAAAGTGGCGATGAACGATGATCTCAAGAACGATCTGGCGCTTGCGTCGTCGTCCGATGGGATAACGCTCGCCAACAGCTCCCCCAATGCGGGCCAGCAGGTGATCTCGGCCATTGAACGCACCTCTCCTCCCGCGCGCCAGGTAGCTCCCTCCGCTCGCGTTAGGCACCACAAAGCCGCTCCCAAGGCGCCGCCGCAGCTCGTGAAGACCACAGCGCCGGCCGATGTCGCGGTGACCGAGCCTCAGTCGGTAGCGCCGGAACCCGTCGCCAATGACCCCACTCCAGTTTCGCCCCGCCCTCAGCCGGCGACGGT
The DNA here is from genome assembly GCA_955652635.1 of uncultured Gemmatimonadaceae bacterium. Taxonomy (GTDB): domain Bacteria; phylum Gemmatimonadota; class Gemmatimonadetes; order Gemmatimonadales; family Gemmatimonadaceae; genus UBA4720. Next base: position 4,000 of record CATPBN010000219.1, on the reverse strand, counting down.
TTCCTATCCAAGCGGTCCGTCGTCTGGGGGTGACGATGGCCGTGTAAGCAGCGGGTCAGGCGCCGGTGCAATTATCGGAACGATTCTGGGCGTGGTGATTCGCGGTGGAATCGTCACCGGTGGAGACAGCTGCGATCCGCGCACCGATGGTCGTGGACGCAACCCAATGGCGGTCAACCGCCAGATCCCGTTCCCGATCAATATCGGTACCGGGCGAGTCAATGGCGGTGGAGGCTATCCCCGCAGAGGCGCACACTAGGCAACTGGGGTGCGGCCCGATCGAACCGCACCCCTTTCAGCTTTTGAGATGACCATGATGAAAACCACTTTCTCGAGGGTCGCTACACCGGTCCTCTTTGCCGTTACGATCGCCTTGAGCGCCTGCAGGCAGGGTGATAAGCCTGAGGACGCGCTGGCGCAGGACACCTCATTGGCCCACGACCTGAGCCTGGCGAACACCGATACGATGGCGCAGCCGCAGCTCAAGGACGTCCCGCTCACGACGGCTCCGATCGTCGATCCAGCCGCGCCGACTCAAAGAGCCACGCAGCGTCGCAGTGCGGCAGATATTCTCACGCCAAGCAGGAATCCCCGTCGCGTAGTGACGACTTCGACGACGACGCAGCCCGTGGAAAAGGCCCCGGTTACCGAGAACGGGAACACCGTGACCACGAACGAGGGCTCGAGCGCCGGATCCACTCGCGGCACGGGCACGATCGCGAGCGGGTCGGAGATTTCTCTGTATTCAGGCCAGCGTGTTTGTACGAACACCTACGCTGTGGGAGATCGTTTCACCGCGAGCGTAGCTGAATCGGTGCAGGGCTCGAACGGTGTCGCTATCCCGGCGGGTGCCACGGCTGTGATAGAGGTGACCTCGCTCAAGCGCAGCGAAAACGCGAATGACAACATCGCAATGGAATTCGTGGTGCGCTCGATCGCGTTCAATGGGACAACCTATTCGGTGACCTCGACGGTGACCTCGGCGCAGGTGGACAAAGTGCGCAACGGTGATGCGAGCAACGATGCCAGAAAGGTTGCAACGGGCGCGATAATCGGCGCGATTGCCGGACAAATCTTCGGACACCACACCAAGTCGACCGTGATCGGAGCGGCCACCGGCGCTGCCGCGGGTGCGGTGGTCGCGGGCGCAACCGGCAAGTACGATGGCTGCGTTCCGAACGGCGGACGTATCTCGCTCAAGCTCACTCAGCCGATGACGGTACAGCAGTCGGTCTGATTCATTACGGCTGGAAACAGAAAGGCGCGCTCATCAGAGCGCGCCTTTTTTTGCTACTCGAAATAATTCCTGGCGAGCTGGCGGCCGAAGTAAATGCCAATCCCGGTACCCACCATGCTCACCATGAAAGCCGTATAAAATCCCACGGTCGCACCAAGCGCCCAACCGGCGTAGCTGCCGATCGTTGCACCGACGAAGGAGAGCACCTTTCCCATACCAAATGGACGAGCGCGGTATGGGATTGGCACATGCCGGGCCGCCTCTACACCGTAGAGCCTTCCGAGTAGAGCTTGGCTCCGGCCCACGCCGACAGAAAATAGTTGACCAGACCGATGAACGCGAACGACCACCAGAGTCCCGCCGACATCATGCCCATGTGCAGGTACCCCGAATAGCTGATCCCGGTAAGTATCCAGAACAGGACCGCGACATACGTCGCTGTCTTCAACCCGGGCCCAAACCTCGGGCGAATCGCCGCGTAAGTCCATACCAGTGCAATTCCAAGTATGAGGCTCATGACGATGTTAGCGATCACCGCCGGGCCCTGCATCATCTTATCGGCGATGCCCGGCTTGAACGCGTCCGATTCCGCCTTCATCCGGGCTCCGAGGATGAACATGTTCGATATGAAACCGATCACGATCATCACGATACCGGCGGCAATACCTCCGACAACGACCTTCTGGGTGTTAATGGCCATGCTATCCTCACTTAGGGATATGGGAGTCGCGCCACAACGGACGGAGTGTCGGTGTCAATTGGAGTAACGTCAAGAGCAAACGTCCGTAGCAATTAACAAACGCCCACAGCCCCCGGCCGGTAGTCTTAAGCAGCAGTTATCGGACTTTCCAAGCATTAGATTGTTCTTGAGACAGGGGTGCCGACGTCATTTGTAGCGCAGCCTCGCCAAGAGAGGCGGCGGCGCCGGCTGAGAAAGTCCCTCAGAACCTGATCCGGTTAGTACCGGCGTAGGGAGTCGAAGAATGACAACGCAAATGCATTACGCGCGTCGTGGCGATATCACCGACGCGATGCGCTTCGTCGCCGAGCGCGAAGATCTCTCTCCCGATCTGGTCCGCGACGAAATCTCGATAGGGCGGCTCATCGTCCCCGCCAACGTTCACCACCTCGCCGGCGCGCTGGAGCCGATGGCAATCGGCAAGGTCGCCCGCGTGAAGATCAACGCCAACATCGGCAACTCGCAGGTCTCGTCCGATGTGAATGGCGAGATCCGGAAGCTTCAGATCGCCGTGAAATACGGCGCCGACACGGTGATGGATCTCTCGACTGGCGGGAACATCGATGGAATCCGCCGCGCCATCATCGCTGCTTCACCGGTCCCGATCGGCACTGTTCCTATCTACCAGGCGGTGCAAGGTGGGCCAGATGGCAAGTGGGACAAGCAGCTCGAGGAGCTCACCGCCGACGACCTGCTCGACATGATCGAGCACCAGGCGAAACAGGGCGTGGACTATATGACGCTCCACGCGGGAATACTGATCGAGCATCTCCCGCTCGTGCATGGTCGGATCACCGGCATCGTGAGTCGCGGCGGGTCTTTGCACGCGGTCTGGATGATGGCGCACCGCAAGCAGAATCCACTCTACGAGAGGTTCGACGACGTCCTCGACATCCTCCGCAGGTACGACGTCACCGTCTCACTCGGCGACAGCCTGCGGCCCGGATGCATCGCCGATGCCAGCGACCGCGCGCAGTTCGCCGAGCTCGACACACTCGGCGAGCTCACGAAGAGAGCGTGGGAGAGGGATGTGCAGGTCATGGTCGAAGGCCCCGGACACATCCCCATGGACCAGATAGAGATGAATGTCCGGCGCATGAAGGAAGTGTGTAGCGATGCGCCGTTCTACACTCTCGGGCCGCTCGTCACCGATATCTCTCCGGGGTACGACCACATCTCGAGCGCGATCGGAGCGGCGATGATCGGCTGGTTCGGGTCGGACATGCTGTGCTACGTCACACCCAAAGAGCACCTCGGTCTTCCAAACGCCGAAGATGTGCGTCAGGGCGTCATCGCTTACAAGATCGCGGCACACGCGGCTGATGTCGCGCGCGGAAGAAAGGGTGCGCGCGATCGCGACGACGCGTTATCGCGCGCGCGCTACAACTTCGACTGGAACGAGCAGTTCCGCCTGAGCCTCGATCCGGAGCGTGCGCAGGAATACCATGACGAGACATTGCCAGCGGAGTACTTCAAGAGCGCGGAGTTCTGCGCGATGTGCGGTCCCAAATTCTGCTCGATGCACCACTCGAGAACGATCGAGGAGGGAATCGCGAAGATGGCAGCGGAGCTGGCGGCGGCGGAAGGGAAGCAGCTGGAGCACGAACAACACCTAGCTGTTGCTTCAGCGAGCTGAGCTCGAGCGCTTTTGCGCGCGATGCAATAATGTCGCTCGTATCTCGCGCATCGGTGCCACTATCTTCTGCGCCGTTGTCGGCGGCACGACGTGCGTGAACCTGCGCGCGCCAAGCGACGCGAGCCCGCGGAAATTGCCGCCGGTGGTGGTTTCGGGACCGGGTGCCGACGCGCCTGTGCGTCTGGACATGAGGCCGATGCTTCCATCCGACTCGGCATATTTCCGCGCGCATCCGTTGATGGTGCCGGTGGAAGGGGCTGAGCCTCGGGAGCTCACCGACACGTTTCACGAGCCACGAAGCGGCGGGAGAATCCACATGGCGACCGACATAATGGCAATGCGAGGGACGCCCGTTCTCGCAGCTGCGAATGGACGCATCATCAAGCTG
>CATPBN010000218.1 GCA_955652635.1 uncultured Gemmatimonadaceae bacterium | reverse complement strand
GGCCGGATTGCGTCCGACGGGCCTCGCTGGAGGTCGGGTGGCGGAATGGAAGGGAAATCTTCGCTACGAGTCTGACGAGCTGTTCGTGGTGGAAGCCGACGAGTACGACCGTTCCTTCCTTACGCTTTCGCCGACGATCGCGGTGGTCACAAACGTCGAGGCCGACCACCTCGACATTTATCGGGATCTCGATGACATCACCTCGACATTTTCGCGCTTCGTTCGCAATGCGGCAGTCGTGGTCGTTTGCGCTGACGATCAAGGAGCGAGCAGCCTGGATCTACCGGCGAGCGCAGAGGTCATTCGATATGGACTCAGATCGCCCGACGCGCGACTGGTTGCGAGCGACATCCGAACGACGGGCCACGCGACGACCTTCACGGTCTCGTACGACGGTCGGCCGTTGGGCGAGGTGGCATTGCGGGTTCCCGGAAATCACAACGTTCAGAACGCGCTCGCCGCGATCGGCGTCGGCTTCGCTCTTGGCGTAACCCTCGACGCGATGCGTGAGGGCTTGCTCAAGTTCGGCGGGGTGGAGCGGCGCTTTCAAGAGCTCTGCGATGTGGGGGGAGTGACCATCGTGGACGACTATGCCCACCATCCGACCGAGATTCTCGCCACGCTCCAGGCGGCGCGTGCGTCGTACCCGGATCGAAGAATTGTCGCCGCATTCCAGCCGCATCTCTTCTCGCGCACCCGCGACTTTGCGGATGCGTTTGGGCAGGCGCTCGCAAAAGCGGACAATGTGTTTCTCGCCGAGATCTACCCGGCTCGTGAGAAACCGATTGCCGGGGTCACGTCGGACCTCGTGGCGGCAGCGCTCGACCGCGCCGGCGGGACAGTAGCGTGGCAGGGGCCGCGCGCAGAGCTGGCCTCTGCGCTCTCAGCGTTCGTGCACGACGGCGATGTCGTCATCACCATCGGCGCGGGCGACATCACACGCACGGGTCCTGAGCTGAGGCAACAACTGGAGACGCGAGGCAGATGACGCTCCCCGGACGACTCCTCAAGCCGGGCTGGAAAATGCTCGGAGGGATTTTTCTCGTGGCCGTCCTCATCGCGGCGGCGTGGGGAGTGCGCGCGGCGGCCCGCCAAATGGCGTTCTTCCGCGTACGCTCGGTCGAGGTTCGTGGCGTCCGGTATCTCGAGCCGAGCGAGGTCCTGTCGCGACTCAAGGTCGACACGCTGATGTCGCTGTGGGACGATCTCGACCCACTGCGCGAGCGCGTGCGCCACCATCCGCAGGTCAGCGACGTCACGATCACTCGACGATTGCCGGGAACGCTGGTGGTTACGGTGCAGGAGAATCAGCCGGTCGCGCTCATAGAAAGTCCCGGCGGACTGCTTCCCTACGACTCCGCCGGTCACGTGCTTCCGATCGACCCCGCACGCACCAATCTCGATCTGCCGATTGTTGCGACAAGCGATCCCGTTCTTCTTAAGCTCGTTGGCGCCATCCGTTACGCGGTGCCGCGCGTGTTCTCGCGCATCGAGGAGGTGAGACGCACTGGGAGAGACGAGATCCTTCTTACACTCTCTCGCAGCGAGGCGCAGCGCCGTCGCGCCATGGGCGACACAGCACTCGCACGACGCGGAACCGTGAGAGTGCGCATTCTGTTAGGGCTGTCAGTAGAGCGGTTGGCCGATATCTTTCCCGTTGAGAATGACCTTGCTCGCCGTCAGGTACACGTTGGCGAGCTCGATTTACGTTATCGCGATCAGGTGATCGCAAGGCTGCAATGAATCCGGAACGCATCATCACTGGTCTGGACATCGGTTCGGCCAAGACAACCGTCGTGATCGCCGAAGCAGTCGGTGAGAAAAAGAACGCGCCCACGCTCAAGATTCTGGGAGTTGGCCAGGCGCGCACGACTGGATTGCGTCGCGGCGTCGTATCGGACATCGAGGAGACCACCCGCTCGATCAAGAAGGCGATCGAGGATGCAGAACGGATGGCTGGAACCAAGGTGGACACGCTTTACGCCGGCATCGCAGGCGAACACGTCAGGGCGATGATCAGCAAGGGAATCGTCGCCGTGAATGGCGAGGAGATCTCCAAGGCGGACGTCGACCGCGCCAACGAAGTCGCCCGCGCACAGCCGGTCCCACAGGATCGCGAGCTTCTTCACGCGATTCCCCAGGAATATTCCGTCGACAAGAATCAGGGCATTCGAGATCCCATCGGAATGATCGGCACACGCCTCGAGACGGAGATGTACCTCGTGACCATCGGCGCTTCTCCGGCAATGAACCTTCGGAAGTCGGTAGAGAGGGCAGGGTATCGGGTGCGCGAGCTGGTGCTCGAGCCTCTGGCGAGCGCGCTCGCGGTTCTGACCGATGACGAGAAGGAGCTTGGAGTGGCTCTCGTCGAGATGGGCGCGGGGACGACTGACATCGCGGTTTTCCATGAGGGGAAAATCCGGCATCTCGGCACCGTGAACTTCGGTGGCAACAACGTTACGAGCGACATCGTGCAGGGAATGGGCGTCACGCAGGCCGACGCAGAGCGGTTGAAGGAGAGATATGGCTGCGCGTACGAGCCGTTGGTCGATCCGAGCGATGTCATTCAGCTTCCGAGCACGGTAGCGCAGGGCGAGCGTCACATACCGCGTGAGGTACTGGCCCACATCATCCACCAGCGCATGGACGAGATCTTCAATCTCGTGCTGACCGAGATCGAGCGAGCCGGTTTTGCGAGCCGCTTGAACGGCGGCGTGGTGATCACTGGCGGCGCCGCGGCAATGCAAGGCGTCGCGGAGCTCGCCGCTGACGTCTTCGGTACCGGCGTGAGGATCGGCTCCCCCGAGGAGAAGGTCGGTGGGCTGAGTGATTCAGTAGACGCGCCCCGGTTCGCCACCGTGGTCGGTCTCGCGATCTACGGCGCACATCGCGCCGCCGCGGGCTTCTCGCCCACGAGCAAGCACAGGGCGCTCGCCGGAGTCGGCGTCAACAAATTCACCAAGCGGCTGAAGATCTGGCTCGAGGATTTCTTCTAGCTCGCGCTCGGTCTCGCGTTAGTTCGTCGCGGATTCTTTAGTCACGTTGCCGGTCAGTCGGGCGGGAGTATCCTCTTCGGCCGTCCTTGCTCACACGCTGCGAGCCCGTCAGCCCACTCGCGGCTTGCGCGCGCGGCGCTCCGCGCCGATCGTCGACCCACATCGCTGTATCCGCCCGCGCTTGTAGGTCGCTAAGGGTTTCTCGCGTAGCGCGTGGCACGGAACGAGGCTCCTTCCGCGCGCGCCGCCATGAGAAAATCATAAAGCTGCCGGCCAAAGCGCGAGTGTGGAT
>CATPBN010000217.1 GCA_955652635.1 uncultured Gemmatimonadaceae bacterium | reverse complement strand
GCGCCACCGTTCTCAGGTCCCCACTCTTTCGGTAGGCGTCGATCTTCTGTCGCGCCCCTTCGATGGTGTACTTCTCCGTATAGAGAAGCTGCTTGACCAGCATGATGAGCTCGATCTCGCGGCGCTGGTATACGCGATTGCCCGAGCGATTCTTGGCGGGGTGGAGAAACTTGAACTGACTTTCCCAATAGCGCAGCACGTGCGGCTTCAAGTCCGTGAGCGTGCACACATCGCCAATGGAAAAGAATTCCTGCACCGGCTCTTTCGCTTTCATTCTTCCACCTCCGAACGGAGCTCTCTCGTCATGAGGTCGCCGATGGCGCTCAGCGCCGACTGGCCCTCGAAGAGTACGCGGTTCACAGTATCAACGATCGGCATCTCGACTCCCTGGCGTCGGGCGAGCTCACGCGCGCTCTGCGCTGTGATTACGCCCTCGGCTACGGTTTCTGTCTCCTTGAGCACTTCTTCCAGCTTTCGACCCTTGCCCAGCTCGAGTCCGACCGCCCTGTTCCGGCTCAGGGATCCCGTGCAGGTCAACACCAGGTCACCGAGGCCCGCGAGCCCGGCAAAAGTGCTCTGCTCCGCACCCAGTGCGACGCCCAGTCTGGTCATCTCGGCGAGACCACGCGTGATGAGCGCTGCCCTCGCGTTGAACCCAAGTCCCAGGCCTTCGGCGATTCCCGTGGCCACGGCCATCACGTTCTTGAGCGCGCCCCCAAGCTCGACACCCGTGACATCGGTGTGAGTGTACGCCCGGAAATACGGCGAGCTGAATGCGCGTTGTGTGAAGGCCGCTGCGTCGACGCTCTTCGACGCGACGACAACCGCCGTGGGCTGGCACTTCACGACTTCCGCGGCAAAGCTTGGCCCGGAGAGTGCGACGACCGTTGCGTCCGGAACCTCCTGCTCTGCCACATCCGTCATGAGAGCGAGAGTCTTTGGCTCGAGTCCCTTGCTGGCGACGACGATCGGCACCTTGTTCCGAAGCGACGTCCGGGCGGACTTTATGATGGGCCGGAGCACCAGTGAGGGCGTCGCCAGCGTCACCAGCTCCGCGCCGTCAACAGCTCTCCCGAGATCGCCGACAGCGGTAACCGCAGGAGCGAGCTGGTGACCAGCGAGAAACCGAACATTCTCGTGCTGCTCGTTGATCGACTGAACGACGTCGGGCTCGTACGCCCACAGGGATACCTCGTGGCCGTTGCGCGCGAGCAGATCGGCGAGTGCCGTCCCCCACGCACCCGCTCCGACTACGGCGCACCGCATCAGCCAGCGCTCTCTTTTCTCACGAAGCGGTGCTCTTCGCCGCGGCGCAAGCGACCGATGTTCGAGCGATGCGTCCAGAAAACGAACGAGGCAATGAGTATACTGGCGATGAAGACCGGGGATTCGGGATCTCGATACCAGGCCAGGATCGCTACAGGCAGAACCGCTGCCGCGAGCAAGGACGCGAGGCTCACGTATCGCGTGAAATAGAAAGCGGTGATCCAGACGGCATTTGTCAGGAGCACCGGTCCGGGAGCCAGCGCGAGAAAGACTCCGGTCGCTGTCGCCACACCCTTCCCTCCCCCCCCACCTTTGCCAAGGAGAAAGATGGGTTTGACGTGGCCAAGAATCGCCGCAGCGCCAAAGCCCAGAGCCCAGAGCTCGGGGTGAAGCGTCCCCATGTACTTCGGCAAAAAAAAGACAGGAAGAAACCCCTTCAGGAGATCGGCGAGAAACACTAGGCCACCTATTTTCGCCCCCAGCACTCTGGCCACGTTTGTCGCGCCCAGATTCCCGGATCCGTGCTTTCGCAGATCGACGCCGCGGATTTTTCCAGCGATGTATGCCGACGGAACTGAACCGGCGAGATACGAAAGGAGGACGCCGACTATCGGCGACATCTATGCAGACTTTCTACGCATGATGATGCGAAGGGGATTGCCGCGAAATCCCCACGCTTCGCGAAACTCGTTGTGCAGGTAGCGGACGTAATGATCCTGCACGAGGTCGGGATTGTTGCCAAAGACGGCGATCACTGGCGGTGCCGTCTCTACCTGGGTCGCGTAGTTCAGCTTGATCTCCCGTCCGGCGGCCTGCGGGGGCTGACGCCGGCCAACGATCTCCGTCAGCGTCGTATTGACCTGTGAAGTGCTGATCCTCTTGTGGCGCTCCGCATCGACCTCCAACAGGAGCTCCAGAATTTTGGTCACTCGCTGGCCGCTCAACGCCGAAGTGAAGACGAACGGAACGAACTTGAGAAATGGAGCTTTCTCTCCAGCCTCTTTCTCGAAGGTTGCTGCAGTGTTGTTTTCCTTTTCCTTGAGGTCCCACTTGTTGACGACGACTATGAGTCCCCTACCGCTTTCCCATGCCAGGGCCGCGATCTTGAGATCCTGGTTGTGCAGTCCCTCGACTGCATCGAGCACGAGGATGCAGATGTCCGACCGCTCGATGGCGCGCCGCGTCCGCAACGCGGAGTAGAACTCGATGCCGTCCTCGACCTTCGACTGACGCCGGAGCCCGGCCGTGTCGACAAAGATCAGCTCGCGTCCGTGAAAGGACATCGGGGTATCGATCGCATCACGAGTGGTACCGGCCTCATCCGCAACCACTAGTCGCTCTTCGCCGAGAAGTCGATTGATGATCGACGACTTGCCGACATTCGGACGTCCGACGACGGCCACGCGCAGCGCTTCCGGGACTTCTTCCGCCACGACCGGAATTCGCTCGACCAGGACATCGAGCATGTCTCCCGAGTTTTTCCCGTTGAGTGCGGAGACAGGCACAGGGTCACCTGCACCGAGCTCATAGAATTCGTAGAAGTCGGTCGTCGTCGGATCGTCAACCTTGTTGGCGACGAGCACCCACGGCTTGCGCGCCTCCCGGAGCAGGTCCACGACGCGGCTGTCGCTCGGATGGAGTCCGGTCTTCGCGTCAACGACGAGCATCAGGAGATCAGATTCTTCGATAGCCTGCAGAACCTGTCGCTTGATCTCGACATCCATTGGAATGCGCGGGTCGTCGGTCAATCCACCGGTATCGACCAGCCAGAACTGACGTCCGTTCCAGTCGGCGCGCGCGAAGTGGCGATCACGCGTGGTGCCCGCTTCATCGCTGACGATCGCGCTGTGATCGCCGATGATGCGGTTGAAGAGCGCGGACTTCCCGACGTTGGGACGGCCTACGAGTGCGATGACGGGGAGGTTCATGCCGGCACCCCGCTCTCTTCGGACTCCAGAATATCTATGAAATCGTACGACGGAAAGATCGGCATGGAGAGAGACGCTCTCACGTTGTCCAGCGTGTAGTCATCGAGGAAAACGCTGTCCTCATTGATGGTCTCCGCGGGGATGAGAGCAATGTCCAGATCATGACGGTTCTCGAGCGCGCGCAGAATGTCCTTCCCGACCAGCAAGCCAGCGGTCGTGATTGTCGGCCCGAACAAAGAATTCTCCGCGACGATCAGCTCGAACTCCGCGCCGCTTGCGACGCCCAAGCTCTCCAACAGCGGTTGCATCAAGGGAGCCATGGCGAGTCCCGTGACCACACCGATCCGTTGACCTTGACGCCGTGGCAACCGCTCGAGCCCCGCAGCTACTCGCATGCGTAGCGAAGTGACCGAGCCCACGCCGTTCTCGATCTGAGCGAACTCACCGTAATGCTCGGCGCCTGGCAACTCGCGGTCGGCCAGCATGTAAAGCTCGTCGGAGCCGAACACCCAGGTCTCACCCCGCTCCTTCATCGCGCGCACGCCCCACCGCTCAACCTGCGTGAGAATCGCCCGCGCGGTGTCCCGATCCATCTTCTTCCCCGAGTACAGGTGCGAAAACTGCGTGAGCCCGACCGGCACCACTGCCGCTGACATGACCGCTTCACCCATGTTCCAGAGGTCGGTCAACGATTCCTCGAGAATTTCCGCGTCGTTGAGCTCCGGTACGATGACCATCTGGCAGTGAAACTGTATTCCGCCTTTGGCGAGGCGCGAGAGCTGGGCCTTGATGTCAGGCACGCGCGTGTTGTTGAGCAGTACCTTCCTCGCCTCGTGATTCGTGGCGTGGACGGAGACGTAAAGCGGCGAGAGGCGGTACTCGAGAATCCGCGCGATGTCGCGCTCCTTGACGTTGGAAAGTGTCGCGAAGTTTCCGTACGCGAAGGACAGCCGGTAGTCGTCGTCCCGGATGTAGAGTGGTTTTCTCAAACCGGCGGGAAGCCCTTCGATGAAGCAAAACTCGCAGCGGTTGGCGCAGCGGCGAACCGAAGGCGGCTCGAGCGAAATGCCGAGGGGCTCGCCGTCGAGTCGCTCGAGCTCGTAGATGACCTGCTCCCCATCGGGCTGACGCGCTTCGATCGCTAGCTCCTCGTCGGCTGTGAGAAACTCCCAGTCGAGGAAGTCAGCGAGCGGTCTCCCATTTACCGTCAGAAGCTCGGTGCCGGGCTGAATCCCGAGGGCTTGAGCAATGCTGTTTTGATCGATTCGGGAGACTTTTACCATAGCTAAAGTAATTTAGAGCTATATAGGCCGAAATCAAGTAACGAACGGACTTTAGCTCCTCTCTCCTAAGCCGCTCGCGCCATCGAACTCGTTAGACGGGAGAGCTCGCCGCCAGCGTCTCGAGGAGCTTGCGGGCGCGCTCCGGGTTGAACCCGGGCAGCTTGGCGATCGCTTCTTCGCTCGCATCCCGAACACCCTGGACGCTCCCGAACTCCTTTAGGAGCTGGCGGCGCTTCACGGGCCCGATCCCGGGCACCTTGAGGAGCTCGGACGTCACCGTGCGCATTGATCGACGCTTTCGGTTGTAGGTGACGGCGAAGCGGTGGGCCTCGTCGCGAGCCTGCTGCAGGAGGCGAAGCGCGGCGGAGCGGCGCGAGAGCTTTAGCGGCTCCTCTCGGCCCCAGATGAAGACTTCCTCTTCCCGCTTGGCCAGGCTGATGAGGGGTCTGTCGGCGATGCCCAACTCCCGGAGTGCCGCTTGGGCGGCCGAGAGCTGACCTTTGCCGCCGTCGATAACGATGAGATCCGGTAAAGGCTTTTCGTCCCTGACGCGCCGGTCGAAGTAGCGGAGCACGACCTCGTGCATGGAAGCGAAATCATCGCTGCCCTCGACCGTCTTCACCTTGAACTTCCTGTATTCGGAACGCTTCGCTCGCGCATTCTCGAACCACACGCAGG
>CATPBN010000216.1 GCA_955652635.1 uncultured Gemmatimonadaceae bacterium | reverse complement strand
CATCCACCGCCGACTTGTGTGCGCTTGACTGTCACGTCAGGCGTGCCGACGGTCAGCTGTCCCTTCACAGTGTTGTAGCGCGCGGCGAGATAGAGCCGCTGGTCGGGAAGGAAGCGGTACACCACTTCTCCCACGTTCTGCTTCCAGGTGCGGTTGTCCGTTTCGCCAGCCGCGCGGCCTTTCGCGCGTTCGACGTTCCCGAAGAACTCGAGTCCGTGGAACTGGATGAACGGGTTCACGACATACGAGTGAATGCTGTTGGTCAGACCCGGCTGGATCGCTCCGGACCAGGCTTGTGCGGACTCGGTCGAGCTTGTGTTCTGCAGCACGTCGTAGTACCGCGATCCAGCTCTGTCGCCGCTGAACAGCGTGTTGCTCACCGAGCTCGCGGTCGCGTATTCCGAAGCCGTCAGACGGAAGCGAAAATCATCGTTGAACTGTTTGTCGTACCCGACCTTCGTGAGAAAGCTGGGTGAGCGCTTCTCGGGCGAGGTGATCATGCCGCGACTCTCGCCACCGGTCACGCCGCCCATGGCCAGGAAGCCATTGGCGCGGACGTACACTTCACCACCGACCTCGGTCGTGAAGGCATCCATTATATAGTTGCCGACCAGCGGGTTGCGGATGGAGTTGCCATTGTCAGTACGACGGAAGTGCGCATCTCCGTAGTTGATCTCGAAGTGACCGGCGCGGATCGTGACGTATTTCATGATGTCGTTGAGGGGCTTCCAGTCGATCGGGGAAGCATCGACGAGCAGGTAGCCGTCCTTGACCCAGGTCTCGTTATGGTGCCGAGCCGAGGAATAGGTAGTCATCGCGACGCGGATTCCGGGCGCCAACTGGCCATTCAGATAGAGATTGGCGGTGGCGTTGTTCGGGCCGTGTCCGATGCGGATCAACTGGTTGGCGTCGGTCGTGACGCCGGCAACCGTTACGAGCCTCGGAGCAGCGGTATTGCTGTGATCGAGCCCCTGAAACTGCTGGGTGAATGCGGCACCCCATTGAAGCTTGAATCCTTCGTAAGGAACTGCATCGTCCTTCGGCGCTTCAAAGACGTTGATTCCCCGCTTGTCTTCCGGACGGTAGTTCTGCATCTCGACGTTCGGCGCGGTCGTGAGGAAGCTCGTCTTCCCTTTGGAGCCCTTGGCGCCTGCAATCTTCTTCACAGTGTCAGCGCGCGCCCCAACCGCGACCGACTCCGGTGCGGCCACGCCAACGGCGGCGGCCGTTGAGTCTGTCAGCGCCGGCGCCCGTACCGGGGCAGCGACGGTCATCCTGTTTGTTTCCTGTGCCCTCGAGCGCGGCGCCACAGCGGACAGCGCGAGCACGGCGGTGAGAACTAGGTAAGTGTGTTTCATTGTGGTCCCCTTTATGGAATGCGTTGTGGGCTGCGTTATCGATTTGCTGGAGCTGTCCTACCGTCCGTCGCGGTTGGCTACCGCCGCGAGCTGCGCCAGAAGCTCTGGTCCCGCCTTCAGATTGAACTTCACTTTTATTTCGTTCCCGACCTTGAGGCTGCCGAACATGAAGCTCGGTGGGTTGATGCCGAAGTCAGTCATGAGAACGTCCTGCTCTCCCTGTGCGGTCGCTTTCCCGTCGCTCAGGCGCTCTGCGTTGATCTTCATAGCGATGACTTTTTCCTTGCCTGAAATCGTCAGAGTGCCTGTTGTCTTTGCCACGAACGCGACGGGTGACGCGCTACCATCGAGGATGTCGTAGCCTGACATCGTGTACCTGATGATCGGGTTCTTATCGGCGTCGAGCGTGCTATACATGTTCTTGTCCATCTGCCCATTGCCGCAGCTGAGCGTACGGACGACGACGTTGACCTTCACGCTCACGATCGGGCGCGCAATCTTGGTGAGATCCTTCGTGTACCCGGGATCCACATCCACGTAGGCCATGATCTTATTGGTCTTGCAGTGGAAGGCGTGGAGGGATGACGTTCCCTCTATAGTGATCTCGCTGCTCGGGTCGAGACGGAGTCGTATTGCGCTGGCGCTCTGTGCGCCGGCGATCGTTGCCGTCGTGATGAGCGCTGCAATCGCAAGTAAGGTCTTTCTCATCTTCGTATCCTCTGTTTCGTGAGATGCGTTGGTTCTGCTGTGCACTCAGGATACGAAGCCGGGGCCATCGTGACTGTCGGAGTTCACCCCAAAGTTCGAGCGAATGTGACTGAACTTTCTGCGCGGAACCCCGAGCCATTTTGGAGGGAATCCCTGACACGATTCGATCGCGCTCCCCTACAGTCTAGATCACGCGGGTGCCCCATCTTGCGGCATGATACCGACCACACTCCTCAACGCACCCGGACTCGTTGCTCTCGCAATCGGCGTTTGCGCCAGCGCTTGGCCGCCCTCTGAGAATGCCGCACTGCCCTTCTCGGTTGGCGAAAAGCTTACATATGAAGTGAGGGTCGCCAACGGGGGTAATGTGGGAACGGCGACAATGTGGATCGAAGGTCCGGTTGATGTGCGCGGAGTGAGCACATACCTGCTCCGTTTCGATTCACGAATTCACATTGCGTTCCTGAGCGCAGTCAGTCGTAGCTCATCATGGTTCGATCCGCTTCGAGGTTCGTCGCTCCGCTTCTACAAGCACGAACAGAATCCTCTTGCGCATCACGATGAATCGGTCGACCTGTTTCCAGATCTGAAGGAGTGGAAAACGGCGAGCGGAGAAGTCGGCCAGAGCCCAACAAACGCGCCGCTCGACGAGCTGTCATTCATGTATTTCATCCGCACGCTACCGATGATTCCGGGGTCCACCT
>CATPBN010000215.1 GCA_955652635.1 uncultured Gemmatimonadaceae bacterium | reverse complement strand
TCCTTGCATCACGTCTCGAGAAGGTCGGGCTCGACAACTCGCGCATGAAAGAGATCACCTTCATCCCGCTCGAGTTCAGCACCGAACGAATCACGGAGAAGGGGCGGGCGGGCTCGGGGATTGCGAGCGTGATGTTCGGCTTCGCCATCGGGTTTCTGCTCTACGCTTCCATCGTGATTTATGGTCAGACGATCATGAGCGGTGTGCTCGAGGAGAAGACGACGCGGGTAGCCGAGGTCGTGATGTCGAGCGTTCCAACCGATACCCTGCTCGCCGGAAAGGTCCTCGGCGTGGGCGCGGTTGGATTAACTCAGCAGATAATCTGGATCGTGACGACGTACGTGCTGCTTCAGCTGAGAGCGCCGATCATGGCGAAGCTCGGAGCGCCGACGATGAGCTTTACACTGCCCGACATCTCACTGGGGGCGGGAATAATCTTCCTGCTGTTTTTTCTGTTCGGATTCATTTTCTACTCGTCACTCTTCGCGGCGGTCGGATCGTCGGTGAACAGTGAGTCCGAGGCGAGGCAGGCGGCGAGCCCGCTAATGATCATGATCATCAGCACCGCCGTGTTCATTCAGCCGGTGCTGCTCAATCCGACGGGAACGACCGCGAGAGTGTTGTCACTCGTCCCCTTCTCGTCGCCGATAATAATGCCGATACGAATGGCGGTGATAGGCATCCCGCCACTCGAGCTTGCGGCGAGTCTCGGATTTCTCGCGATCGGATGCCTCGTCGCGTTGTGGCTTGCGTCGCGGATTTACCGTGTCGGGTTACTCATGTACGGGAAGCGGCCATCCATGAGGGAGATGGCGCGGTGGGTCACCTACGCGGGGTAAAATACCCCCTGCCTGTCCCTCGCTATTACTATTCTTTATTGACTCACGCCATTCGAGAAAACGAGGTAATAAACGATGTACGATGAAAGATTCGTAACGCCGATGCGCCAGGAGCTAACTCAGCTCGGCGTCGAAGAAATGCGCACCGCTCAGGAAGTCGATGCCAAGCTCAAGGATGCGCAGGGCACCACGCTTGTGGTCGTCAACTCCGTCTGCGGCTGTGCCGCGAGGAACGCGCGGCCGGCTGTAGCGAAGGCGATCCAACACGACACTCGGCCCGACACGCTGACCACCGTGTTCGCCGGACAGGACATCGACGCCGTCCAGAGAGCGCGCAGCTATTTCACGGGATACGCGCCGAGCTCCCCGCAGATTGGTCTGCTCAAGGATGGGAAGCTCGTGTTCATGCTGGAGCGTCATCAGATCGAGGGCCGAACCGCTGATGACATTGCGCAGGATCTGACGGGCGCGTTCGACAAGTACTGCGAAGAGACCACCGCGGCCTAGAGCTCGTTCCGCTGCCGTCGCTCGATGAAGGGCTGGCCGTTGGGAAGTGTGTGGGGCTCTACTTCTCTTCCCGTCTCCTTGAGCACGCGTCCGCGGATGAACGACACGGTGAGGCCGAGCAGTAGCGCCCACACGGTTACGCCGAGCACGCGCCAGAATACGACGCCGGTCGCCATTGCCTGCCAGTCCACAAATTCTGCTCTCGCCGTGCCCCAGGGCTCACGGTGCAGCTTGATGAGCACCAGGCTCACCAGCATCTCGCCCGCCGTCTCGAAGACGGCGAACAGGGGAGCGCGCCACGGCCACTCACGCACCGGGAATCTCCCCAGGTGGAGCGTCGCCATTCCTAGCAGGAAGAGCGTCCCCAGGACGAGCGCCGCGACGAGGAAGGAACTGCTCGCCGTGCCGTGGGTGAGGACGACGGCGCGGAATAGTCGGATGATCACGCCCGTGATCACCGCGAGCTCTACGGGTGATCGCGCGATTCTGGTGAACGCTGCCGGCTCTTCGAAATCCCACTCGCTCGACTTGAACAGCCGGCGGCGCTTCTCGACGGGATGGGGCTTCGTCACTGCCTCCAATGTAACTCCCGACTGGATGTCGTCATAGATCGTCCCACTGAATCATAGGAGGAATAGGCTCTTCCTCCCGATTCGACGCCGTTACCCGGGGATGCGTAACTACTTTATCCAGTGTCCGATTCGGGTCCACCTGATGTCGGTGAGCATCGGGGCGGGGCGATCGCTGTCGTCAGCGTTGTACGAGTAGTACACGAAAAGCGGCTTGCCGCGAATGTTTTCCCTCGGCACGAACCCCCAGTAGCGGCTGTCTTTGGAGTTGTACCTGCTGTCGCCCATCATGAAAAGCCTCTGGGGCGGCACGACGAGCGGGCCCCAGTTGTCATGGCTCGGCTGCGCGGGCGCTGCACCGAACCGCGATGATTTGAGACCCACCTTCTTCTGCCAGTCGAACAGCGGATCGACCGAGCCGCCGACTGCCGGATCGATCGGCGCCGTGGCATATCCCTGCCGCTGAGCGATTCCATTCAAGTACAGAATCCCGTTCCGCATGTAGAGCGTGTCGCCCGGCGTTCCGACGAGACGCTTGACCAGCGTCGGTGTCGGATCCGCTCCGCGACTGGCTTCGTCCGCCTGATAAGGCGAAACGAACACTACCACGTCACCGCGGCGCGGCTCTCTGTACGCCGGAAGACTCGTGCTCGTGAATGGCACGTGAGCTCCGAAGATTGCCTTGTTCACGAACAGCCAGTCGCCCACGAGCAGCGTCGGGATCATGCTGCCCGACGGGATGCGGTAAGCCTCGACGAGGAATGCGCGCAGGATGAGAAAGATCGCCAGCGCGCCGACGATCGACTTGAAATTCTCCCAGAGGTTTTTGCCCCGGGACTGTTGCGAAACGGGGCGCGCCTTTTGAGCGCGCCCCGCATTTGACGGATTTGCCAAGGAGCTTACGGATTCTTGAGGTGGTTGTTGACGAGTCGAGTCATCTCAAACATCGAGACCTGGCTGCGGCCGAAGATCGGACGGAGGTTCTCGTCGGCGTTGATCATGCGGCGGTTCTTCGAGTCCTGGAGACCTTTCCGCTTGATGTACTGCCAGAGCTTCTTGGTGACTTCGGTGCGCGGCATCGGCGAGCTGCCCACTACGTTGGCGAGATCGCTGCTCGGCCGCATCGGTTTCATGAATGCCGCGTTCGGCGTGCGCTTCTTGCCCGAGGATTTCCGGCGGCTCTTCCGACCGCCTTTCTTCGCCGCTTTTCTAGATGACTTTCTGGCCGAAGACTTCCGGGACGAGGACTTCTTCCTTCCTTTGCTCTTCTTTTTTGCTGCCATCTTGTCTCCTGGTTTCGGTGATCGGATGCGAGTTGCTACAGAGAGTGAAGCGCCGTCCGTCAGGGGAGCAAACTATAGCGCCGTAGGGCGAAAGCAATAGGGAAGTCAAAGACTTTCCCTATGAGAAACACGAAATCCCAGAGGAGAAAAGCAGGATTTTGCACCGGCGGCCACCGGGGCACCCTCATCAATTCCTCGTCCAACCCTCAAGCAGTTGCATCATTTTCGCGTCGTAAGGGTCCGGTGAGTCGTCGTCATCGGCTATCTCGTAGTTCTGTTGGGGCGTCTCCAGAATGAGAGGAATCCCGCTGCTGCGCGGGTCCTGCATGAGCCACTCGAACGGCTGCTCGCCAATGCGTCCCTCCCCTATGAGAACGTGCCGATCCTTGTTCGATCCGAGCTCGCCTTCGCTGTCGTTCAGATGAAAGAATGAAGGCGCCTCACCTGTCGCTTCTTCGAATTCCCCGAGTATCGCGGTGAATGCCTGCTTCGACTTGGTGATGTCGTAGCCCGAGGAGAACAGGTGGCAGGTGTCCAGTCCATAGCCTGTTCTACCCCGGAGAGATTTAGGAACGTGGGAGAGAATCTGTCCGACCTCCTGCGCCGTCTTGCCCATCGTCTTGCCGGCTCCCGCGGTATTCTCCACCAGCAGCCGCGTCTCCGAATCAATCGTCTCGAGAGCCGCGACGATCGCCTTCGCGATCCGTTTTGTCGAATCTGCGCGGTCGCTCGTTCCGGCTGAGCCAGGATGAAAGCACACAGCGCCGACGCCGAGGGCGCTCGACCGTTCCATCTCCTTGGTAAGGCCAGCGCTCGCCCTCGCCCATTTTTCGTCCTCGGGCGTCGCGACGCTCAGGACGTACGCCGCGTGCACGACGACATTCGCCGGCTTGATCATGGTTTTCGCGAGCGCCGACTTGAAGCGAGCGACACGCTCCGGCTTGATTGTCGACTTGTCGCCGTAAAAGCGGGGAATCGCTGTGAATACCTGGAGCGCGGTCATTCCTGCCTTCCCGGCCCGAAGGACGGCCATGTGGATGCCGCCGTTGTCGATAGTATGCGCACCGAGGTATCGAGTCATGTCGCTCGCCGTTGCAATTACTCTACCGTGAATCCGCGCCGCAAAATCCCTCTGGGTGTTGCAACCGGCCGCACGAAGCTTGATAATAGAAACGTATTTTTCGCTGGACCATGCGAGATCTAACTGTTCCCCTCTCTCTGCTCTGCCTGATACCAGCGGCACTTCTGGCACAGTCCAACCCCGGGAGCGATATCCTCGCGGGACGCGTGACGGATCTTACTGGTAGACCCGTGGCGGAAGCACAGGTCGGCGCGACATCGCGGCGCACCGGCGTGACGCGCTCGTACGTGACCGATACCGAAGGTCGCTACAAGATCTATTTTCCGGA
>CATPBN010000214.1 GCA_955652635.1 uncultured Gemmatimonadaceae bacterium | reverse complement strand
TGCAGGCTCTTGCCCAACTGGATCGCGGCTTCGGCGCCGCGGGGGAGAAACGGCAGTGCGAGAGCGGCGCCGAGGAAGCGTACGACTTCACGTCTTTGCATATCGTTTACGACGTAGAAGTGGCAGTCAAATGAATCCTGGCGATCCGAACGTAGGATGCGGGGAGGGATGCGTCAAGAAAGGCCTATCACTCGAACTCGAGTGAAAGGACTTCCGGGTCAGCCGGAGGGTATCGCAAGTCGAGCTTGTCGAGAGCGTCGGCGATCGTGCGCGCTACAAGCCAGTCGCGAACATCATTGTCATCAGCGGGCACGATGTACCATGGCGCCCATTTCGTGCTTGTGTGCTTGAGCAGTCCCTCATACGCCTTGGTGAAATCGAGCCACTTGGCGCGGTCCTCGAGATCTCCCACGCGAAATTTCCAGTTCTTCGTCTCGTCGGCGAGCCGCTCCATCAAGCGTCGCTTTTGCTCCTCGCGCGACACGTGCAGCATGAACTTGAGGATGACGACGCCGTTGTGGTGGAGCATTTTCTCGAAGTCGTTGATCTCATCGTAGCGGGCCAGCCATTCTTTCTTCGCGATCGAGCCGTGCACGCGCGGGACAAGGACGTCCTCATAATGCGACCGGTTGAAGATGCCGATCATCCCGCGCTGCGGAATTTGAGCATGCACCCGCCACAGAAAATCATGTCGCTGCTCGAGTTCCGTTGGGGCTTTGAAGCTCGCGACGGTGCAGCCCTGCGGGTTGACCGCGGTGAAGACCTTCCGAATCGTGCCGTCCTTGCCCGCCGCGTCTCGACCCTGCAAGACGATGAGCAGCGCATATCTGGCATCCGCGTAGAGAACCCGCTGGAGATCCGAGATCCGCTTGACGTGCTTTTCGGTCGCGCGCTCGAGTGACTTTCCACTCTTCACGCCTCCGTGAGCTCGCGCATGGTAGTCGTCGAGCTTGATCGAGCGTTTGGAATCGACGGGCTTGAGCTTCACCTGTTGTCGTTATCCGCCACTGACCGCGGCGAGAACGAATATCGTTGCGCCGTTCGGCACCGCCGTGCTCAAACCGTCCAGAAATCGAACGTTCTCCCCATTTACGAAGAGGTTGACGTGACGCCGCACGTCTCCGCGCTCGTCCATGATCCGATCGAGCGCTCCGGGCGACTTTCGACCGAGCGCCGCGAGCGCGTCACCGACGGTCTTGCACGGCTCGTCGAGCACCAGCGATGGATTCTGTTCCGTGTACGAGCAAAGCGCGTTCGGCAACTCGACGGTAATCAAGCTGCCCCCGCCGTTCCCGCCTTTACGCACACGATCGGTGGAAGCGCGGCGGCAATTTCAGTCCACGACGCGCCCTCGTCACTCGAGCCGTAGAGCTTGCCGCTTCTCGTTCCGAAATAAATCCCGGCCGAGTCGAATGAATCTGCGGTGAGCGCGTCACGGAGCACGTTTTCGTACGCGCCGCTTTGCGGCAATCCCTTCGTGAGCGGCTGCCAGCTCGCGCCCGCATTCCTGGTTCGATACACGCGTAACTTTGCTTCCGGCGTGGCGCGAAACACGTCTGCCTCGATCGGTACTATGTACACGGTGTCTGGATCGTGCGGATGCATCTGCATGGCGAACCCGAAATCCGAAGGAACGCCGTTGGCGATGTCCTTCCAGTTGTCACCCCAATCGTCGCTCCGGTAGAGTCCCCAATGATTCTGAAGGAAGAGTCTCCCTGGACGGCTCGGATGGTGAACCACTTTGTGCACGCACTGCCCGAATTCCGGATACCGGTGCTCCTCGGGCATGAACTGGGCACGGACACCGGAATTCCGCGCGCGCCAGCTCTTACCTCCGTCCTCCGAGCGATACACGCCTCCCGTCGACATAGCGACAAGCATCCGCCGCGGATTGTCGGGATCGAGGACAATGGTGTGGAGGCACAGCCCTCCGCCGCCTGGTTGCCACTTGGGCTGGTGCTCGTGATTCAGCAATCCCTGGTTCGGCTGCCAGTTCGCGCCACCATCGCGTGACTCGAAGAGCGCGGCGGGCTCGACACCGCAGTAAAAGACGTTGGGCTGCGTCGCCCGGCCGGGCGCTATCTGCCAGATCTGCGCGAGCGCGCGACCGGAGTCCGCCGGGAAGCGAACCGTCTGAGGACCGGGTTCGCTCCACGTAGCGCCGTTATCGTTGCTCGTTCGGAGTGTTGGCCCCCAATGCATGCTATTGGTCGCCGCGAAGGTGCGGGGCCGATCACCGCGGCTGTCGTGCAGTAGCGCGTAGACGGCTTCCCCGCGGAAGTGCGGGCCTTCGATTTTCCATTTCTTCCGCGACTTGTCCGAGCGCAGCACGAACGCGCCCTTCATCGTCCCGACCAGAAGCAGCGCTTCCTGGACTTTGGACGAGCCGCGGGCGGCTGGTTTTGAGGTCTTCCTTGCAGGTTTTGAGGTTTTCCTAACGGTTGCTTTCGCCATTTTTTCCTCCTTCCCTTCGCTCAGATCTCCCAATTTGACAACACGATCCCGCCACCGGCCGGCTTTGGCTCGGCGCGCTCGTGGACCGACATCCTCAGATCGGTCCATCTTACCCGGGCCCCGCGAGCCATCAGGCGCCGATAAACGTCGCTGTACTGACCCTGAACCCTGCTCGCCACTCGCCTTCCGCCTTTCGCGCGTGCGTGAGCGCAAAGCTGCGTCACCAGATGATCGAAATCGGCTTCGCTCCGCGCGACCATCTTGAGAACGCGCATCTCTTCCGTTGCCCGCCCTTCGACCAGAGGCACCGAATGGCAGATCGCGAATGAC
>CATPBN010000213.1 GCA_955652635.1 uncultured Gemmatimonadaceae bacterium | reverse complement strand
TGAATCTGATAAGGGATCGCTGGTAATCGAGTGACCGACGTCGATCGACTCTTCCGAACGTACAACGCCGCGTTGGTGCGATATCTGACGCGGCGTTTGGGGGATCGCGACTGGGCCGAGGAAGTCGCGCAAGAGACGTTCGTGCGCGCTCTCCGGCAGACCTCGATACAGAATGAACGTGCGTGGCTCTTTGCGGTGGCGACGAATCTCGTTCGGGATGAAGCGAGGAAGGATATGAGACGTCGAAAGCATCTGGCACTGCTGGCTGAAGAGGAACGCGAGACGATGGTCGAGTCAGAGGAGACGACCATCGAGCGCGCGCAGGAGGCGGCGATGGCGCGCAAGGCAGTCGATGCTCTCGCGGAGCGCGATCGGCTCGCGCTTCTGATGCGCGAGGAAGGCTTGGACTACGGTGAAATCGCTGAAGCATTGCAGCTCTCTCCCGCGTCAGTGGGGACCACACTATCACGTGCGCGACGCCGGCTGGTAGAGAGCTACGAGGCTTTGCAGAAGAGTCGAGAAGAGAGAGAGAAAAATGCAGCATCTTGACGAAGGGACAATTCACTCCTGGCTGGACGGCGCGTTGAGCGCCGATGAAGCTGCACGGGTGCAAGCGCACGTGGCGGAATGTCCGCAGTGCGCGGCGGCTGTCGCCGAGGCTCGTGGGTTCATAGCTGCCTCCTCTCGCATACTTACCGCGCTCGATCACGTGGCTCGCGGGGTCGTGCCGGCTGTGAGCCCGGTCAAATGGTACAATCGAGCAGCATGGCGCGCAGCAGCGGCGGTGCTCGTTGTTGCGGTGGGGAGCTTGGTTGTGGTCAGAAACGGCGGTAACAATCCGTCGAAATCTTCCTTTGTGCACTTTGAGACGCCGGACACTGCGCCAATACCCAAGCCGGCGCCGCTGATCATCATACCACCATCCCCCCAGGCAACGAGGACGCGCACACCACAGACTCCAGCGTCAGTTGGGCGGTCAACACCGAGTGCGATTTCATCGGCGGGACCAGCCTCCAGCAAACCAACAACCGAAGCGAACTTCTCCGGCAAACCGATTCGCGGTGCGTTACCCCAGTCAAATGTTAGTTCGCGCGAACTAGCGCAGAATGAAGGCGTGGATGCGGCAATTGCCGGGAATGCAGCCGCGGCCCCACAAGTTGCAGGAGCCGCGACAGCGCAATCCGCTCTCTCATCCCGTGCGTCGGGTGAGAGGCTGACGGACGCAGTAGCAAGCGAACTACCATCGCTCAAAGTGGTTGGAACACCGAGAGTGATTGGCGCAAAGGTAACGTTGTACGAAGTGGCACCCGGCGACACCGTAACCTTCACCGAGCCGTTGAACGTTCACCTGGAGGCTGTCGCTGTAACCGGTATTTCCACTACGGAACCACAGGCACGCCGATCGGTGGAGAAATCAGCGGCTACAGGATCCGCGCGAGCGCCCTCGCCATCGCCGGCTGTACCAAGCTTGCAAGTCGAAGCTGTGAATGGAGTGACCACGATCAGCTGGCCAGACGCGGTTACCGGCAACATGCTGAAGCTCTCCGGGCGAATGTCCGTGGAGAGGCTCAAGGAAATCAAGAGCAGGATCGAGCGGGAAAGAGCGGCAGCGGCGAAGAAAAGCCCCTAGCCGCTCACTATTTAGAATTGATGTCCTGTTGCGACATCCCCATCGAGTGGTATCCCTTGTCGACGTACACAATCGTGCCCGTAATTCCCGTCGCCAGAGGGCTCGACAAAAACGCCGCGGTATTGCCCACTTCCTCGGCCTCCAATGGATCGGTGAGCGGAGAATTCTGGGCGCAGTACTCCACCATCTTTTCGATAATTCCAATCGCGCTCGCGGCGCGTGACGCTAAGGGGCCTGCCGAGATCGTGTTGACCCGAATGCCGTATTTGCGCCCGGCTTCGAAAGCGAGTGTCCGGGTATCGCTCTCGAGCGCCGCTTTCGCCGACGACATGCCGCCGCCGTAACCGGGGATCACGCGCTCACTCGCCATATAGGTGAGTGAGAGGAACGAACCGCCTTTTCGCAGCAGCGGCGCCAGCCGCGAAACCATCGACACCAGCGAGTACGCACTTACGCTAACAGCCGTGAGATAGCCAAAGCGGCTTGTTTCGAGCAGTGACCTCTTCACTTCCGGCCCGTTGGCGAGCGAATGAATGACAATATCGATCGAATCTCGGCCGAAATCCGCCTCGATTCGGCGAGCCAAGCCGTCGATGCTGAAATCACCGGTATCCTTGTAGCGCTTGTTCGACCGGATGACTACGGGCGCGTCGGAGAGGGCGTCGTAGGCCGCGTCGAGCGGGTAGATCTTCTCGAACTCGAGAAGCTGTCCGTTGGATAACTTTCGCGACTCGTCCATCTTGCCGCGCTCCATCAGGTTCATGAAGATGTTGAGGGCAGGTGGCCAGGTCCCGACGGATACCTTAGCCCCCGCCTCAGCGAGAGATTTGGCGATCGCGAACCCGAATCCGGCGTCATCCGCGACGCCGGCAACCAGTGCGCGCTTGCCGGCGAGGTCGATATTCAGCATTCGGGTGATATCGCGATTCGAAGCACGATTTACAAGGGGTAAGAGATTTGCATTCCGGTAACGAGACAGAACCTTCATCAACGTGCAACCGGAGATGTTCTTGTTCGTAAAGCCGCTTCGTATCGCGCTGGTTTGCGTAACCCTGGCAGTCAGCGCGCAAGCGCAGGTTCAGGACACCATCGGGACGAAATCGCCGCTGTTTGTCGGCAAGGATCTAATCCTGTTGGGCGCATTTACGGCCGGCACGGCGCTGGTTGCGCCGATCGACATGCGGCTTGCTAACAGGCTGCAGGATTCGGCAACTCAGGCAAATCGGTTTCTTCACACGGCTGCAACCGGTTTCCGTCTGCTCGGAGATCCCGGCTCGTTCGCCACCGGCACGGCCGTCTATCTGATTGGCCGCGCCGAAGGAAACCGGCGTGTCGAATCCGTAGGATTGCACAGCGTCGAGTCAATCCTGCTCGCCGATGTTCTTGGCGGCGCGCTAAAACTCACCGTGGGAAGACAGCGTCCCTTCGTCGACATCAGGACTCCAAACAACTTCCAGCTCTGGAGGGGTTTCAAGGGCGACCAATGGCGCTCTTTTCCGTCGGGGCATACGATCACTTCCTTTGCATTCGCATCGACGGTGACCCGCGAGTCGAGATTTTGGTGGCCGCACGCCACTTGGTTCGTGGGGACAGTGTTCTACGGGGGCGCGTCACTGGTGGGCCTGTCACGCATGTACAACAACCAGCATTGGGCGAGCGACGTGATGGCTGGTGCGGCAATCGGCACACTCGTTGGGCTCAAGGTGGTTAACTACACGCACTCGAACCCGGGAAATCACCTCGATCAGACGCTGATCAAGGGAAAAGGATCGGCGATTCAAGCCAATCCGACCCTGTTTTCCATTCAGTTCTGATGCTTGGCCATGCTCCAATTGCGAGTAATACTTGCCCCTGAATGGAATCTTCATTCTGGCGGAGCTGCCGGCCGAGATGGCGGATCGGGTGCGCGCGATCAACGAGCGCTATGACCTGAAGTTGTCGCGATATAAGCCACCCCACCTTACGATCACCGGGTCGTCGGGGGCTGGTCCCATACCGCCTTCGGTAAGCGTCGAAGAGATGCGGGAGAAACTGGAACCGATTACGGGCGATACGGCGCCCATCACGCTCTCGTTCCTGCCTCCACAGAGATTCATGCAGACGAACATCATCGTGCTGCCGTTGGATCCGCATGGCCCACTGAGGACGCTCCACGATCGGATCATCACAAGCGGACTGTCGTTTACGCGGGCGCGGTACACTTTTAGCCCACATTCGACTTTGAGCCTCTACCAGTCGCTCGATGGAAAGGCGATTCGTGAGCTGCTCAAGACCCGAATACCGGAACCGTTCGTGGTAAGCGCAATCCAGCTTTATCACACACGAGATCCACAACCTTCACGGAAGCTCCTGGAGCTCCCACTGACCGGTGGATCTCAGAAAGATTGAAATCGCGTGGCGCGGACTATGGATGCGCCTGCTCGGCTCGATACTCCCCGGGCCCAGGGACGCCTCACTTCCGTCGCCGACAGGCTCCGATTATCGCGTGCTCGTCATTCGTTACGAGCGGATCGGTGACATGATCATGGCGACATCCCTCATTCGGAACATTGCGAACGCCCTTCCGGGCGGGAAAGTCGATGTGCTCGCTACTCCGGCGACGGCTCCGGTGCTGGAGGGCAATCCCTACGTAGGAAGGATCTTCACGCTGAATCGGCGCTCGATACGCAGCTACACGGATGTCATGAAGCAGCTCAGGCAAGCGCGGCACACGGTGATGGTCGATGGAAGAATCAACAACCCACCGATATTCACATCGACGCCGCTTCTCATGTACGCCGGGCGCGCCCGGTTCAGAGTAGGCGCGCACGGAGACAAGAAACCCCGCATCTACAATGTCCCGGTGCCGGAGTGGAACCGCGTCGATCACTACATCGAAGGCTCGAAACAGCTTGTTGTTCCCTTCGGCGTGAATCCGGCAAGCGTTGACTGGCAACCGGAGATATTTCTTTCACCCGAAGAGCGCACTCGGGCCGAAGAGATGTGGAAGGAAGCCGCGTCGCTGGTCTCATTTGGAAACGCGGAAGCGGAAAATCGCGGGAAAAGGCTGCTCGTGAATCTCTCGGCGTCCGAACCCAAGCGAAGATGGCCCGACGGCAAATTCATCGTGACGCTGCAATCCGCGCGAGCGCGGTTCCCCGATATGCAGATGATCATCATGGGACTGCCGAGTGAATGGGCGAGCGTGCAAAGGGTCGCCAATGCGGTGCGCGCACTGCCGGCGGCGACACCGAAACTTCGCGACGCGTTCGCGCTCGTCGGGACTGCTCATCTGGTGTTCACGCCGGACACCAGTATCTCGCACGCCGCATCGGCATTTCGAAAGCCGTCGCTGGTGCTGCTCAAACGTGAGCATCGACCATACGCGCCGTACAACACGCCGGGCGAGATTCTCGCTTGGAATGAGGACGAGATCCAGCAACTGCCCCACGAGCGGGTGGCCAAGGCTCTCGCCAAGTTGTTGTCAGATTTCGGGGGTTAACCACCGGTCGGCGAGATCGTCTAATGGATACGGATGTCGGACATTGTCTCATGTCTCCCATTAAACGGCGGTAACGGCATGCCCCGCACCTTCTTAAAGCACTCGAGGATAGTCGCGGTCCTTCTCGGTGCCGTTTCAAGTCAGCTCTACGCCCAGCATTCGCACGATCATTCTGATGCGGCGACACCTGCTGCGGATGGCTCACATGCGACGCCCGATCCGAGGGCCGGCATGGCGGGCATGCCCGAGATGGCTGGTGACTGGAAGATGGCAGCGATGGCAAAGCACATGGCCTATTCCAGCTCGAGGCCACTCACGCCCCACGATTCTGTCCGTGCCGCCTATGTGATCAATGAGCTCCGGCAGGCGATCGGGAAGTATCAGAATGTGAAGGTGGCAGAGGCAGACGGCTACAAGATGTTCGCGCCCGAGATCAAGAATCAGCCGCAGTACCATTTCACGAAGGGCTGGAACGCGGTGCGCAATCAATTCACCTTCGATCCCGCCCGTCCGACCTCGCTTCTATACAAGAAAAATGCGCAGGGCGATTTTGTACTGATCGGCGCAATGTACACTGCGTCGAAGCGCACGTCCGAAGAGGATCTCAACGCGCGGGTACCATTGAGCGTCGCGCACTGGCACCGGCACATCAACTGGTGCATTCCCCCGCGCGGACAGAAGGACCAGTGGTACCAAACGAGAAATGGCCGACCAGTATTTGGTCCGCTGGGTGTCGCGACCGCAGAAGAGTGCAAGAATGCCGGTGGGCGCTTCATTCCCCAGGCCTTTGGGTGGATGCTCCACGCCAACACCTTCGCGGGGAACGATCTCAAGTCCATCTGGCACGATGACCACTTGATGGATCACGACCACGCGATGCTCGGGGATGCTAGGTAAAAACTGCAGTCCGTAGTCCGCAGTAGTTGCCCGGCGCCTTAAATTGTGTCGGATGCCCCCACAATTCATTTATGTAATGAAGGACCTGCGCAAGGTCGTTCCGCCATCGCGGGAGATTTTGCGCGGGATCTGGTTGTCATTTTATCCCGGTGCCAAGATCGGCGTCCTGGGTGCGAACGGGGCGGGCAAGTCGTCGCTGCTGCGCATCATGGCTGGCGTCGATCACGATTTTCAGGGCGAAGCATGGCCGCATGAAGGAACGCGTATCGGATACCTGTCGCAGGAACCGCAGCTCGACGCTTCCAAGAACGTCAAGGAAAATGTCGAAGTAGCGGTTCAACCCACGCGGGACCTTCTCAAGAAGTTCGAGGAAATCTCGAACAAATTCGCCGATCCGATGTCGGACGACGAGATGACGAAACTGCTCGATCAACAGGCGAAGGTGCAGGAGAAGATCGATGCCGCCAATGCCTGGGATCTGGATCGGAAAATCGAGATCGCGATGGATGCGCTGCGTCTTCCGACCGCCGACGCTGACGTGAACAAGCTATCCGGTGGAGAGAAGCGCCGAGTAGCGCTTTGTCGAACTCTGCTGGAGGAGCCGGACATGCTGCTCCTCGACGAGCCCACCAACCATCTCGACGCTGAATCGGTCGCGTGGCTGGAGAGATATCTGGCTGAGTTTCCGGGAACCGTCGTGGCGGTGACGCACGATCGCTACTTCCTGGACAACGTCGCCGGCTGGATCCTCGAGCTCGATCGCGGAGCGGGTATCCCGTACGAGGGCAATTACAGCTCGTGGCTGGATCAGAAGCGCACTCGGCTGGCAACGGAAGAAAAACAGGCCTCAGCGCGACAGAGAACACTGGAACGCGAGCTCGAATGGGTACGGATGTCACCTCGCGCACGGCAGACCAAGAGCAAGGCGCGCATCCAGAAGTACGAGGAGCTGGCGACCGCGGCCGAAGGCGAGAAGGTCATGCAGAACGAGATCGTGATTCCCCCGCCCGCTCGACTCGGCAACGATGTCGTGATCGCAAAGGGGCTGAAGAAGGCATATGGTGACAACGTGCTCTTCGACGATCTCTCGTTCTCGCTGCCGCGCGGAGGGATCGTGGGAATCATCGGCGCAAACGGGGCGGGAAAGACGACTCTGTTTCGCATGATCGCCGGGAAAGAGAAAGCGGATGGCGGCTCGTTGACGATCGGCGACACTGTGCAGTTAGCCTACCTGGATCAGACGCGCGAATTCAACGACGCAAACACCGTCTACAAGGAAGTGAGCGAAGGGAACGACGTCATCCAGGTTGGGAAGCGAGAGATGCAGGCGCGAGCGTATCTGGCGCAGTTCAACTTCAAGGGGTCGGATCAGCAGAAGAAGGTGAAGGATCTATCCGGTGGAGAGAGAAACCGCCTGCACCTGGCGAAGCTGCTCAAATCTGGTGGCAATCTGCTTTTGCTCGACGAGCCGACGAACGATCTGGATGTCGATACGTTGCGTGCGCTCGAGGAAGCGCTGGTGGATTTCCCGGGCTGCGGAGTAGTGATCTCGCACGACCGGTGGTTTCTCGATCGAATCGCCACGCACATACTAGCATTCGAGGGAAACTCGGAGACGGTTTGGTTTGAGGGGTCTTATCGCGACTACGCCGAGGACTTCAAGAGACGAAAGGGTGCGGATGCGGATCGGCCACACCGGATCGCGTACAGGAAGCTGGTGCACCGCTAAAAAGCGCCTTGCAGGGAAGCCCAGCTGACCCCAGCATATGTAAACCCGATTTTGGAGGCTTCTTTGCGGCCACTCGCTTGGATTGGCGTAGTTCTCATAGTTGCGGGCATCGTCGTCGTCGCGATGCGCGGAATACCGTACACAAAGAGCCGTAACGAAGTCGACGTCGGACCTCTGAAGGTCACTTCGCAGGAGCGCGGCCTGGTGCCGCCCATTGCCGGGATCGTTGCTATCGTAGCTGGCGCAGTGCTCGTTTTCGCCGGGCGGAAGTCGTCGGTGTAGCATGCTCCTGACAACACTCGTCGCGGTGGCGCTGCTCCAGGATTCGTTGCCTGTGTACGACGGACGCGCCAATCGCATCCATGTCGAAGTGCCGAGAATCGATGCAGTCGCCAAGATCGATGGCTACCTCGACGACCCGGTATGGCGCCAAGCGGCCCGACTAACCGGCTTTTCACAGTATCAGCCAGTCGACGGGCGTCCGGCAGAAGAGCCCACCGAGGTTCTGGTCTGGTACTCACCGGATGCGATCTACTTCGGAATCAAGGCGCGCGAGATCCACGGCAACGTGGTGCGCGCAACGCACGCCAACCGGGACAACATCGACAGTGAGGATCAGGTCCAAATCCTCCTCGATACCGATAACTCACGCCAGATTGCCTTCCTCTTCGGCGTCAATCCTTATGGCGTTCAGCAGGACGGCACACGCAGCGCCCAGTTCGCGGGAGGCGCCGGAGGTCCTCAGGCAACCGGTGGAGGATTCCGG
>CATPBN010000212.1 GCA_955652635.1 uncultured Gemmatimonadaceae bacterium | reverse complement strand
TCCTGGGTCAGCGCTAGGGTCGGAGCATGCCGACTCCCACTGAGCGCAAAGCGCTGCTGTTCTTTTCATCCGTTCTCGTTCTGGGCGCGTCGACACGGGCGTATTGGACGCTTCACAGCCGCCCACCGGTCGACCGACAAGTCCGGTCAGCTCTGGAGCGCCAGATGAAGGGGGCGGATTCCGCCCGCCGGTCCGGTTTGGAGAAGCCGAAACGTGAAAAGAAGCAAAAAACGCCACCCAAACCGGCCAGTCCGGTCGACCTCGACGTGGCAACCGAGAAGGAAATCGAGGCCCTGAGACATATCGGACCGACGCTCGCCAAGCGCATCGTGGCCGATCGTGATTTCTTCGGTCCCTTCGGCTCTATGGACGGCCTGAAGCGGGTCAAAGGGGTCGGTCCCTCTATGGTAGCAAAGCTCGACTCTGCGGTAACCTTCTCGCTCGTTCCGCGTCCTACAAACAGAGTCATATCCAGGCCATCCGAACTGCCAAAAGCACGCAGGAAGCCTCACTTGAGGGACACGCTTCGTTGACAGCTCCTGCCGCAAAAACGCCCAGAATCGGCGACCTGCTCCTGAGAGAAGGGCTGGTCACACAAGACCAGCTCAATAAGGCTCTCGCGGAGCAGAGACACAACGGAACGCGCGTGGGCTACAACCTGGTCAAGCTCGGTTTTGTCAAGGAAACCGACCTCACCAGGATGCTCGCGCGGCAGCACAAGATGCCTGCCGTCGACCTCACGAAATTCCAGGTCGATCCGCGCATCGCCAAGCTCATTCCCAGCGAGCTTGCGCTGAAGCACAACGTTCTGCCACTCAAGCGAGATGGCCGGACCCTCACCGTCGCAATGTCGGATCCGGCGACGATGTCAGTGCTCGACGACATCAAGTTCATCACCCGGCTGGATATCTTCCCGGTCATCGCTGGCGAGTTTACTCTGCGCAACGCGATCGAGAAGTTCTATGAGTCGGGCGAAGCGCAGATGCAGAGCCTGCTCTCCGAGATTCCCGACGACGACATCGAAATCCTCGAAAGCGAAGCCGAGGATCCGGCGAACGCCGGGATGGCGCTCATCGACGAAGCGCCGGTCGTCAAGCTCATCAACGCCATTATGACCGACGCGCTCAAGAAGGGCGCGTCGGATATTCACTTCGAGTGCTTCGAAAAAGAGCTTCGCGTGCGCTACCGCATCGACGGCGCACTCCAGGAGATCATGAAGCCGCCGATCAAGATGCGGCCGGCTCTCATCTCCCGGTTCAAGATCATGGCGAGCCTCAATATCGCCGAGCGTCGCGTCCCGCAGGACGGCCGCATCAAGCTGAAGATCGGCACCAAGGTCATCGACTTCCGTGTCTCCACGCTTCCGACACTGTTCGGCGAGAAGGTGGTGTTGCGTATTCTCGACAAGGGCAACCTGACACTCGATCTCGGGACATTCGGCATCGAGCCGCGCGCCGAGCGTGAGTTGATGGAGGCGATCTCGAATCCTTACGGAATGGTGCTCGTCACCGGTCCGACCGGTTCCGGTAAGACGACCACGCTTTACTCCGCTCTATCGAAGATCAACAACATCGACGTCAACATCATGACGGCGGAGGACCCGGTTGAGTACAACCTGTTTGGAATCAATCAGGTGCTCGTCCGTACCGATATCGGCATGACGTTCGCCGCGGCGCTGAGGGCGTTTCTTCGCCAGGACCCCAATATCATCATGTTGGGAGAAATTCGAGACCTGGAGACCGGCGGCATCGCTATCAAAGCCGCGCTAACTGGCCACCTTGTGCTCTCGACGCTGCACACGAACTCAGCCCCCGAGACCGTTACGCGTCTTATGGACATGGGAATCGAGCCGTTCAACGTGGCGTCCGCACTGAACCTGATTCTCGCACAGCGACTTGTTCGTCGCGTCTGCAGCAACTGCGGTGAAGCCTACAAGATGGATAAGGCGGAGATAGCGGGCGCAAAAATCGGCGGTGGCGTCACGCTGCGCGACCTGCATTTCACCGACATGGCGTTGAACGATGCCAAGACGCGAGCTACCGACGCGGCCAAGCCATTCATGGCCGAGATCACGCTAGACACCAAGATGGAAGAGCTCCCGGTCTTCCGTGGAAAGGGATGTGAGCAGTGCGATGGCTCGGGCCTCAAGGGACGGCAGGGGCTTTACGAAGTAATGAACATGACGCCCGGCCTGCGAAAGCTGATCATGCAGAGTGCGGGCGCCGCAGAAATTCAGAAACTCGCCATCCAAGAGGGGATGCTCACGCTTCGCATGGATGGCTGGCTGAAGGTGCTCAAGGGAATCTGTCCGCTCGACCAGATCGTACGCGAAACCTCAGCGTGATCTTTTACTCTCGAATCAATATCTGATGACATCCTTACCGTTCATAGACACGTCGGCCCCGGCGGGACCGCCCAAGCCGCAGGGCGTCAACCTGCGCTCCTTGCTCGAGGAAATGGTCTCTCGCAATGCGTCCGACCTTCACATCGTCGCTGGTGAGCGGCCAAAGCTTCGCGTCGACGGCGACATAACGAACTCGTCGGTTGACCAGGAGATGACCCCGAAGGACACGCTGCAGATCGCCTATTCGGTATTGACCGAGCAGCAGAAAAAGCGGTTCGAGCTCGAGGACGAGCTCGACTTCTCGTTCGGCATCCAGAACCTCGCCCGCTTCCGCGGCAACGTGTTCAAGCAGCGCGGGTGTGTGTCGATGGTGGTCAGACAGATTCCTTTCGCAATCAAGACGTTCGATCAGCTCGGTCTCCCAGGGTCCATCGCCAAGATGGCGGAGAAGCCGCGCGGTCTCGTTCTCGTGACCGGTCCGACAGGCTCGGGTAAATCGACGACCCTCGCCGCCATGATCGACAAGATCAATCGCGAGCGTAAGGGCCACATCATCACCGTCGAAGACCCGATCGAGTTCATCCACAAGCACCAGAGCTGCATCATCAACCAGCGCGAGATCGGAAGCGATACGAAGTCGTTCGCCAACGCCCTCAAGTACGCGCTGCGCGAAGACCCGGACATCATTCTGGTCGGTGAAATGCGCGACCTGGAGACGATCGCCGCGACTCTGACGATCGCCGAAACAGGTCACCTCGCCTTCGCGACGCTGCACACGAACTCGGCGGCCGAGGCGATCAATCGCATCATCGACGTATTCCCGTCGCACCAGCAGTCCCAGGTGCGGGCGCAGCTCGCCTTCGTCCTCGAGGGGATCGTTACCCAAACGCTTCTCCCCAAGGCGCAGGGCAAGGGCCGCGTGATGGCCGCCGAGATTCTGGTGGTGACTCCGGCAATTCGTGCCCTCATCCGCGACGACAAGGTTCACCAGATCTACTCGTCGATGCAGGCCGGTAAGAAGTGGGGCATGCAGACGCTGAACGATGCGCTATACGCGCTGTACATGAACCGCGAAGTCACGGCGGACGAGTGCCTGCGAGTGAGCGGCGACCCGACGGAGTTCCAGCGCATGATTGGCCAGCTGGATCCGGCAGATGAAGGCAAAACCGGCCAGCCGCCGTCTGGAAAGCCGGCACCCACACGTGGGCCCGGAACGGGCTCCCCAGCGAGACGTTAGGAGAGGATTAGTTAATGGCAACTTTCACATACACGGCGAGAGCGTTCAACGGCGATCTGCGTACTGCCACGATTGACGCTTCCTCGCGCGATGACGTAATCGCACAGCTCAGAAAGCAGCGGCTGAGCGTCGTCAAGATCGACCAGGACGCGTCGAAGAAGATCGGCAAGGGGTCGATCAAGACCCGCGACGTCGTCATTTTCACCCGCCAGTTCTCGACGATGATCAACTCGGGTCTGCCCCTCGTGCAGGCCCTGACCATTCTTGCCGAGCAGACCGACAACAAGGCGCTCGCAGAAGTCACCAAGAAAGTGGTGTTCGACGTCGAGTCGGGTAACACGGTCGCGGACGCGCTCTCCAAGCACCCGCGCGCGTTTACCAATCTTTACGTGAACATGGTCGCCGCCGGCGAGGCCGGCGGTATTCTCGACACGATTCTCATGCGTCTGGCGACGTTCCTTGAAAAGAACGACGCACTGGTGAGAAAAGTGAAGGGAGCCATGATCTATCCGACGGTCATCATGAGCGTCGCGGCGATTGCGGTCGTGGTCCTGCTCATATTCGTCATCCCGGTGTTCGCGGGCATGTTCGCTTCGGGCGGTATGGCGCTTCCACTGCCGACGCGAATCGTCATCGGTGCTTCAGGCTTCCTCAAGGCCTATTGGTGGGTCATCGGCGCTGCAATCATCGTCGGCGGCTACTCGTTCAAGAAGTACTACGCCACGTCGAATGGAAAGCTTGTGATCGACCGGATCATGTTGCGAATGCCCGTTCTCGGCGACGTACTCCGCAAGTCGGCGGTATCGCGCTTTACCCGCACCCTCGGCACGCTCATCAGCTCGGGCGTCAGCATTCTCGAAGGGCTCGAGATCACGGCGAAGACGGCCGGCAACCGGGTCATTCAGGACGCGATCATGCAGTCGCGCTCCTCGATCGCCGGCGGTGATACGATCGCTCAGCCGCTCCAGAAGTCGAAGGTGTTCCCGCCGATGGTCATCTCGATGATCGCCGTCGGCGAGCAAACCGGTGGCCTGGACGAGATGTTGGCCAAGATCGCTGACTTCTACGACGAAGAAGTCGATGCCGCGGTGGGGAACCTGCTCTCGCTGCTCGAGCCGATCATGATCGTCTTCCTCGGCGTCGTGGTCGGAGGCATGGTCGTGGCCATGTACCTTCCGATCTTCGACATGGTCAACGCAGTGCAGTAAGACCCAGCATCAGTGAGCAAAAAGGCCAGTCCAACCGGACTGGCCTTTTTTTCTTGCTCTTCGTGCCCGCAGTTTCCTCTAGAACATCACTCCAACTGTCACCGGAATGAAGGTGAAGCTGCCGTTGTTCACAGTCACGCGATTGTATCGGGCTTCGATGAACGTCTCGAAGCTGCTGCTCAGAGGAATCTTTATTCCGGCACCGATGTTGAAACCGAAATGGTTCTCTCCGGCACTGCCCCCACCGTTCAGGCTGACATTCGTGCGGTAGAGACCGGCCCCACCGATCGCGTACGGCGACAACGTTCCCATTGGCATCCCGAACACCAGGTTGCCGGTGAACGCCGGAATGTTCACGTTGCCGTTGAAGACCTTGGATCCGAATTCGTTGTAAGCAGCCTCCGCTCTGACGCTGATTGGCGTGAACTCGGGCTTATACCCGACCATGACGGAGATGTCGTAGCCGGTGTTTGCCACGCTCCCGAGGTCAGCTGTTGGAAACGCGATCCCGCCGGACGCGCCAATCTGGAACGGATTGTAACCCTGTGCGCTCGCAGGTGCCGCGGCGGCGAGAATCGCAGCCGATACAACTAAAGTTGAAAGAACGAAACGATTCACTGGTCGCTCCACTGTTGAGTTGTTGGTTGGAAGTACACGCGAGCAAGGCGCAAGTTGCGAACCCGCAATGCCGTTACAGCCGCGTTTCGTCCCGCCAATCAATTGCGCCCCAACGCCTTACACGGCGGCGCGCAACAATGAATCGATCTCTTCGAGTTCTGTCGGTGTGAGGTTCCAATCCGCCGCCGCGGCGTTGTCTCGCGCCTGCTCGCCCGACGATGCACCAGCAATTACAGAGGCTACGACCCGATGCGCGAGCAGCCACGAGAACGCCAGCTCCAAGACCGTTCGCCCGCGAGATTCGGCGAACTCGATCAGAGCTTCGACCTTGTCGAGGTTCTCCTCGGTGAGGAGCTTGTTGTACCG
The DNA here is from genome assembly GCA_955652635.1 of uncultured Gemmatimonadaceae bacterium. GTDB lineage: Bacteria > Gemmatimonadota > Gemmatimonadetes > Gemmatimonadales > Gemmatimonadaceae > UBA4720. The sequence goes on along the minus strand of CATPBN010000212.1, from coordinate 2,885 downwards.
CTCGTATTTGGCAACCCGCGTGTTTTGCGGTATTGGCTTTCCCTTCCGATATTTGCCCGTCAGCAAACCGCTCATGAGCGGAAAGAAGGGAAGAAACGCCAGGCCCTGTCGTTCGCATTCCGCCAGAACTTCTTCCTCCGGCTCGCGGTGCAACAGGCTGTACTCATTCTGTACGCTGACGAATCGCACTGATCCTGGTCGCGCGTCGCTGGCTTTGCGCGCCTCCCTCAGCTGACCCGCTGAGAAATTCGAGCATCCGATTTCGCGCACTTTGCCGGCCTTCACCAGCGTGTCGAGCGCGCCGAGTGTCTCCGCTATCGGAACATCGGGATCGGGAACGTGCTGCTGATAGAGATCGACGTAGTCGGTTCGGAGCCGCTTGAGGCTCGCGTCCAAAGCCTCCTTCACGTATTCCGGTCGGGCGCCGCGCCCCTGACCCTCCATCTCGTTCCCGAACTTCGTGGCGACGATCACTTGCCGACGTCGCTGGCCCAGATATCGGCCGAGCAGCTCTTCACTCTTGCCGTTTCCGTACATGTCGGCGGTGTCGAAAAAGTTTACACCGGCGTCGAGCGCCGCTCCGATTACTTCTTCGCTCTGCCGCTCGTCGATCCGGCTGCCAAAATTGTTGCAGCCCACGCCGACGACGGAAACCGCGAGCGATCCAATCGGCCTTGTTTCCACTTGTGATCCTCTACACAGCGGCCGTTTCGCCCAGCTCCACGCGTGTTGTCTCCTTGTCCGGCCGCTCGCCGAGGAATTCGACCCATTGCTTCTTCAGGTGCGGGTAGTGCTTCGACGCTTCGACGAGATCGATGAAGCACTCTATCGTCGTCTCGAACCAGTTCTGAAGCTTGGTGTCGGCGATACGGCCCGATGAGTCGAACCCACGGTGCGCCTGTGCCAGCGCGAACATGTCCGGATAGACTCGCGCGCCGAGGTGCTCGAGCGGCTGCCGGAGCGCCCATAGTCCGATCTTGCCGCCAGTCATCGACGGAGACGCGGCCATCAGAAATGCCTGCTTACCGTTGAACGGTTGCGGCCTGAATCGCGAGACCCAATCGATCGTGTTCTTGAGGACGCCGGACATCGACGCGTTGTATTCCGGTGATGAGATCATGAACCCATCTGCCGCGCTGAGCTTGTCGTGCAGCGCCTTCGCCCCCGCTGGTATTCCTTTCGACAGCTCTACGTCCTGGTCGTACGGCGGGCACTCGAAGTCCGTCATCGATGCTCTCTCCACTGCTGCGCCCTTCTCTTTGGCGACGGCGGCACCCAGCGACGCCAGCGTGTCGTTCATCGATCCTTCGCGCATCGATGCTCCGAAGACCAGGAGCCGAACCGAACACCGCTTTTCCTTTGCCATTACGACACCCTTTGCGTTGCACTCCGTCCAACCGCCAATGGACGCTGCGTTCGATCACAGATCAAGCAATTCGCGCACCGGGCAGGGCGCATCTCAACTCGGTGGCTGAAGGTCGAAAGCCTCGGCAACCAGCTCGTACGAGTGTTTCCGCGCTTCGTGGCTGTGCGTGATCGTCACGATCATTATCTCCTCTGCGCCATACTCGCCGGCGATCGCTTCGAGCCCGTCACGCACGGTCGCCTTTGTGCCTATCGTCATTCGCCGACGACGCGCGATTGGGAGCGATCCGGCGGGCTCTTCGAGAAATCTGGTTGCGGTCTCCACCGTCGGCACCGGGATCGTCTTCCCCGAAGTGCGCAGCAACGACAGCGCCATCCTGCTGCTCGTTGCGAGACGTTCCGCATGCTCTCGCGTGTCCGCGCAGACCGCCCACGTTGCCACTGTTACTCTCGGCTCTTGCAATCGCGCAGAGGGGGCAAAGTGGTCGCGATAGAGCTCGGCGATGTGCGCGCCCTCGGAGTTGATGAAATCGGCGAACACATATGGCAACCCCAGCTCGCCCGCCCAGATCGCGCTCTGCGGAGACGAGCCAAGGAGCCAGATCTCTGGTATTTCCGGATTTCCCGGCAACTTGGCGACGCTCGCGAACGGGTGATCCGCGGGAAGACTGTCTTCGAGGTACCCGCGAAGCTCCTGTAGCTGTTCCGGAAAATCGTCCGCCGCGCCTTGCCTCCGGTCTCGCTGCAGGGCGAACGTGGTGAGCGGATCCGTCCCCGCGGCGCGGCCGATCCCGAGATCGATCCGGCCCGGAAAGAGTCCCGCCAGCATGCTGAACGTCTCAGCGACTTTCAGGGGGCTGTAATTCGGTAGCATCACTCCTCCCGAGCCGATTCGCATCGTCGACGTCAGCGACGCGATGGGACCTATCAGCGCTTCGGGACTCGGGCTCGCCAGCATCGGCGTCGCGTGGTGTTCGGCGATCCAATACCGGCGGTAGCCGAGCGACTCAGCGAGCTGCGCCAGGTCAATGCTGTTCCTTAACGCGTCGCCACCCGTCGATCCCTCGGATATCGGGGATTGATCGAGCACGCTCAGGACCCGCACTGGCCGCTCTGGTTAGTGATTCTCCCTCGGCGAACTCGCGGTGATGCCTGCGCCGAGAACACACGCCGCAACATCGTCGGCGTTTTCCGTCTGACAGGCCCGCTGGCGCGAGGCTAGATCCCCAAAAAAGCCGCCCACCTGCAACCCGACGCCATCCCAGCAGCGCGTCCTCGCGTCGCCCGACGGAAGAGATTTGCAGAACGCGACTCCACGTGGCAGCTCGCTCGGAGCGTACGCGAGATGCCGTACTGCTCCCTCATAACAGTACGCGATGCCCGGTGGGGACGATCGCTCGCACCTCTTTTTTATACCGGCGTACTGGAACGCGGAGGCCCCCGACGCATTTCTACCCAGTCCGACGTAACAAGCGCGGACGAAATCCGGCGCACCCGCAGCGTCGCATACCCGCGCTGCC
>CATPBN010000211.1 GCA_955652635.1 uncultured Gemmatimonadaceae bacterium | reverse complement strand
TTTCTTCGTTGTGGGCAAAGCCTCGTCGAGCCCAATGTCGAGGACGACGATATCGCCGCAACAGTCGCGAGCGAGGAGAGAGCCACGCTTCACTCCGCCGAAGCTGAAAGTCGTATCGGCGACCACGCACACAGAGTGACGCCCGCTCGTCCCATCAAGTCCGCTCGGTAGGTCGAGTGCGGCGACGCGTGCGCCCTTCGAATGCAATCCGTTGATCGTCGAGATTGCGTCGGCGATCTCGCCGCGCGGCTCACCTTCAGCACCTGTGCCGAGCAGCGCGTCGATCACGACGTGCGAACCGGCGAACTCACCAAGCGACGAAGACCCTCTTGCGTATTTCACTCCATCGACGGCCGCGCTCTTTTCCGCGATAGCGTCGGGACTCTTCGCCTCGACCACTTCAACGACTGTCACACCTATTCCAGACCGGGCGAGCAGGCCTGCGACGACCCAGCCATCTCCGCCGTTATTCCCGGGGCCGGTGAAAACCACGGCGCCATCCCGGAGTCGATCGCCATACCGGCGCGAGATCTCCTCAGTCGCGGCAGCGCCGGCGCGCTGCATCAACACGCGCGAAGGAGTTCCTCTTTGAATGGCCGCCCGATCGCGCTCCGCTGATTCCTTGGCGCTGACCACCCTGACGGACGGGGGCATTGCTCGGACGATTGGAGTCTATGCCTGTTGCGCGCAGTTCCAGGGGTAGTCGCGCTCGAATGCCCTGTCGAAGTCGAACACGTCCACGAACTCGTCGCGGGTATCCTGCGGCTGGCTCAGGAGAAATCCAAGATCGACGAGAGTGAAGACGATGTCGCCGATGTCCGCGGTCGCCGAGATTCCCCAATGCTCGAGAACCACCTTCGCCATCAAGCCGTACCGGTCCAGCGCTAGATCGCGACACGCGTTGGCGAGCTCGATGCCAGTGATGTGGCGCCGCATCGTGAGTTGCGCCTGACACAGCTCGAGCGCGGAAAGGACGAACAGATATGCCTGTTCATCAAACCGCGGCTCACGGATGCGAATCCGGTCCATGATCCCTTCGCGGAACGCCAGCTCAGCCATTTTCTACTTTTTGTCCGCCATTGAGGGGAAGGATTTGTAGAGAGGAAACCGATTCGTCAAGTCGAGCACTTCCTCTTTGACTGCCGACGCGACCGCGGGGTCACCAGCGCTTGCAATGACTTTGTCGATGAGCTTGGCAATCTGCTGCATCTCCCGCTCCTTCATTCCGCGGGTGGTGACCGCCGGGGTTCCGATGCGGATTCCGCTCGTGACGAAGGGCGACTGCGTCTCCTTGGGCACAGTGTTCTTGTTCACCGTGATACCGGCCGCATCCAGCGCCTTCTCAGCCACTTTTCCGGTGACGTCCTTGTTTCGCAAATCAACGAGCATGAGGTGATTGTCGGTCCCGCCCGACACAATGTTGAAGCCGTGCTCGATCAAGGCGTTCGCCAGCACCTGCGCGTTGCGAACGATCTGCCCGCAGTAGTCCTTGAACGACGGATCGAGCGCTTCCTTGAACGCTACCGCCTTGGCAGCGATGATGTGTTCGAGCGGGCCGCCTTGCGTCCCCGGGAACACCGCTTTGTCGACGGTCTTTGCGTGCTCTTCCTTGCAAAGGATCAGCCCGCCGCGCGGACCACGCAGAGTCTTGTGGGTCGTGCTCGTCACAGCGTCGGCGTGCGGGACCGGCGAAGGATGATACCCCGTCGCGACCAGGCCCGCGAAGTGTGCCATGTCCACCACGAACTTCGCGCCTATCTCGCGGGCGACTTCCGCGAACGGCTCGAACTCGATGATGCGCGCGTAGGCGCTCGCGCCGGCGATGATCATCTTCGGCTTCTTCTCGCGCGCGATCCGCTGCATCTGCGCGTAGTCGATGCGCCCGTCTTCACCGACGCCGTAGTGAATCGCGTGGTAAAGGAGGCCCGAGAAGTTCACCGGCGATCCGTGCGTGAGGTGACCGCCCTGCGACAGATCGAGGCCGAGTACGACGTCGCCCGGCTTGAGGAACGCGAGATATACGGCGGCGTTCGCCTGCGCGCCTGAGTGCGGCTGCACGTTGGCGTGATCGGCGGAGAAGAGCTTCTTCACTCGATCGATGGCGCACTGTTCCACCATGTCCACGAACTCACACCCGCCATAGTACCGCTTCCCGGGCAGCCCCTCGGCGTACTTATTCGTGAGCGGCGTCCCCATCGCCTGCAACACAGCGGGCGAAACGAAATTCTCGCTGGCGATCAGCTCGAGTCCGCCGCGCTGCCGCTGGACCTCGAGATCAATGAAGCGCGCGATCTCGGGGTCGCTCTGCCCGAGCGTGCCACTCGGCATTGCGACGTTCGAGGATGCTTTCTTCGTAGGAGCTTCAGTCGTCTGGGGCATCAAGTGTCCTTAGGTCGGAGCCGCTTCGGTTCGCACATCAACTCTCCTTCGGTTCGATCTTTTCCACGCGCCGCTCGTGGCGGCCACCCTCGAATTTAGCATCCAGCCACGCCTTCATGGTTGCCACGGCCTGATCGTCGGTCATGAACCGCGCGGGAAGCACCAGGACGTTCGAGTCGTTGTGCTTGCGCGAGAGCTCACCAATCTCCGGCTCCCAGGCCAGCGCGGCGCGCACTCCGGGGTACCTGTTGGCAACGATATCCATCCCCACTCCGCTTCCGCAGAGCAGAATACCGCGCTTCGCCTGTCCTTCGGAGACTTCCTTCGCCAAAGGGTGAGCAAAGTCGGGATAATCGTCGGGTTTGTCCGGATCGTTGGAACCAATATCGTCCGGCAGGTATCCCATTTTCCTGAGCTCCGACACAAGCCGGTTTTTCATCTCGACGCCGGCATGATCGGAAGCAATCGGAATCGTTTCGCTCATTGTGCCTCCGCCAAACGCTGCTCGGCCAGTCGATCGGCCGCTTCATAGGTTGGAATGTGCTTCGACTCAGCGATGTCGAAAACCCTTAGAACGGTATCGTAGATGTCGTCGGCCTTGTCCAGCGCGCGCTGCGCATCCCAGCCGGAGAGCTCGCCGTAGACGTTGATCACGCCGCCGGCGTTGGCGACGTAGTCGGGGGCGTAGAGAATTCCGCGCCTTTGCAGCTCGTCGCCGTGCCGCTCCTCGAGAAGCTGATTGTTCGCGCCTCCGGCGACGATCTGAACCCTGAGCTTGGGGATCGTCGTGTCGTTGATGATTCCACCGAGGGCGCACGGCGAGAAGATGTCAGCGTCGGCGGAAAAAATCGCGTCGTCCTCGACTACCTTCGCGCCGGTCATCTTCGACACTCTCGCTGCCTTGGCCGAATCGATGTCGGAGACGATCAGTCTCGCGCCGGCCGCGTGCAGCTCCTTGGCGAGGTACGTCCCGACGCTGCCGCATCCCATGATAGTCACAGTCCTCCCCTCGAGGCCGTCTGAGCCCCACTTGTGGCACGCAGATGCCTGCACTGCCCGAAATACGCCATGCGCGGTAACGGGTGATGGATCTCCGGATTTTCCGGCGAGTCCGGCCACATGCTCTGTCTCCATGTGCACGTAGTCCATGTCCCTCGTACTGGTGCCCACATCTTCCGCGGTTATGTACCTGCCGCCGAGACTCTCAACGAAACGACCGTGGGCGCGGAAGATCTTCTCACGGTCCTTCGTCTTGTTATCGCCGATTATGATCGACTTCCCGCCGCCGAGATGAAGCCCCGCGACGGCGTTCTTGTAGGTCATTCCGCGCGAAAGCCGGAGCGCGTCCGTGATCGCCTCGTCATCGGTGGCATACTGCCAGAATCGAGTGCCGCCGAGAGCGGGGCCCAACCTGGTGCTATGAACGGCAAGAATTCCCCTGTATCCAACAGAGGGATCGCTGCACATCACGACCTGCTCGTGTCCCATCTCCGCCATCGTTTCGAAGAGCTTCATCAATTTCTGGGCGTAAGATTAAGATTGTCCGTAGAGGGCTCTTGCGATCACGATTCTCTGGATCTCGGAAGTGCCCTCGTAAATCTCGGTGACCTTCGCGTCGCGAAACAGGCGCTCCACCGGATAATCCTTGACGTAGCCGTATCCGCCGAAGATCTGCACCGCTTGCGTCGTCACCCACATCGCAGTCTCGCTCGCCATCAGCTTTGCCATCGAGCTGAATTGGCGCACGCTCTGACCGCGATCCTTTGCCGCGGCCGCCGCGTGCAGTAGCGCACGTGAAGCGGCCACGCGCATCGCCATGTCGGCGAGCTTGAACTGGATCGCCTCGAATTCCTTGATTGCCTTTCCGAACTGCTTGCGTTCCGCGGCGTAAGCGACAGAGTGCTCGAGTGCAGCGCGCGCAATGCCGATCGCCTGTGCGGCGATGCCGAGCCGCCCGTTGTCGAGAGACTGCATTGCATAGATGAAGCCCTGCGTCTCGTCGCCGAGGAGATTCTCCGCCGGCACCCGCATGTTGTCGAAGTTGAGCTGCACCGTTGGCGACGCCCGGAGGCCGAGCTTGTCCTCTTTCTTGCCCACTTTGAATCCCGGCAAATCGGGGGTGACGATGAAGGCGCCGATTCCTCGGCCTCCTTTGCGAGCGCCGCTGGTATCAGTGCGCGCCATCGCCATGATCATTCCGGCCGTGTTGCCGTTGGTCACCCAAGCCTTGGTACCGTTCAGAACCCAGTGATCGCCGTCCTTCACCGCCTGCGTCGTCAACGCGGACGCGTCCGACCCGGCGTCAGGCTCTGAAAGCGCAAAGGCCCCCAGTATCTCCCCGCGCGCCATTGGCTTCAGGAATCGCTTCTTTTGCGCCTCGCTCCCGTAGCGAAGAATCATTTGCGTCGGAAGCGAGTTGTGAACGCTCATTAGCACGGCGACAGACGCGTCGGCCGCGGCAATCTCCTCGAGTGCAATCAGGTAGGTGCCGGTGTCGGCGCCAAGTCCATCGTATTGCTCGGGCAGCATCATCCCGAGGAATCCGAGCTCACCGAGCTTTTTCACAAGGGTGGGCTCGAAATACGCCTTTTCATCCCACTCTGCAGCGTAGGGAACGATCTCGGCTTTTGCGAACTCGCGTGCGAGCTTCTGAACCTCGGTTTGTTCTTCCGTGAGCGGGTGGAGGGCCCAGGACACTTTGCTTACTTACTATAGGTATAGAAGCCCCGGCCGGACTTCCTGCCGAGCCACCCTGCAGCGACGTACTTCTTGAGCAACGGACAAGGCGCGTACTTCGGATTGCCGAGCCCGTCGCGCAGCACTTCGAGAATTGCCACACACGTGTCGAGACCGATCAGATCCGCGAGCGCGAGCGGACCCATCGGGTGATTCATGCCGAGCGTCATCACTTGATCGATCGCATCCGGCTCGCCGACTCCTTCCATCAGGCAATAGACTGCCTCGTTGATCATCGGCATCAGCACGCGATTGGAGACGAAGCCAGGAAAATCGTTCACCTCGACGGGGCTCTTACCAAGCCGCAGGCTAAGGTCCGTGACGTACTCTGTCGTCTCGTCGGAAGTTGCGAGCCCGCGAATGATCTCGACCAGCTTCATCACGGGGACTGGATTCATGAAGTGCATCCCGACGACCTTGTCGGGACGCGAGGTGCGTCGCGCGATCTCTGTAATCGAGATGGAGCTTGTATTGGTGGCGAGGACAGCGTCCGGTTTGGCGATGCGGTCGATGTCGGTGAAGATCCGGAATTTTAGACCGCTGTCCTCACTGGCTGCCTCGATGACGAGCGACGCGTCGGCGACGCTATCGAGATCCATGCTGAGATCGATCCGCGATAGGATCTGAACCTGTTCGTCGGGAGGAATCGTCCCCTTCTTGACCTGCCGCTCGATGTTCTTGGCGATCGTCGCGCGCCCCTTGTCGAGCGCGGCCTGGGAGACGTCGACCATCACGACCTTGAATCCGGATTGCGCGAATACGTGCGCGATCCCGTTTCCCATTTGCCCCGCTCCGACAACCGCGATGCGGTCGGTCATGCTTTCCACTCCATGCGGCGCATGTAGCGCCCGAACAGGTAAAAGAGAACGACGAACATTGCCCCGACGGCGGCGAGTCCCCCTTCCGGTCCCCACGGGCCGCCGGTAAGCCAGTCAGGACCGGAATCTACGACACGGTAGTTCGGGTCACTTGACGGAATTCCGCTCACGGCAATGTGGAGCGCGCCCGACATCACCCAGTTCCATGCGAAATGCGCCGCTCCGGCGGCATACAGGCTTCGGGTAACGAGGAACACTGTGCCGAGGAAAAAGCCAGCGACGATCACCGCGAGAATCGATTCAGCATCGGCTCCCGGGTTGCTGACGTGCAGCAGACCGAAAACGATGCTGGTGATGATGAGCGCCATCTTCCAGCCAGCCGTGCGTCGCAATATGGCAAAGGCGTAGCCACGGATGAAAAGCTCTTCGAAGAACCCGGCCGGCAGCAGAAGGATCGTCGAGTGCCCGGCCTGACCCCACCAATCTCCGGGACCGGTCGGATCGATGCGCAGCATGTGCGTCGAAAGCAGAAGCAGGCTCGCCGCCCCTATGGTGAGGCCGCCGAGCGCTGCGCCCCTGATGAGGATCGGCAGTGAAGCAGCGGCCGGATCGAGTCCGACTTCACCCCACGAGAGCTTGTCGATGCGCCGCAGCATGACCCACGTGGCCACGAGCACGCTGGCGAGGCTGATCCACTGGAAGAGAACGTCTCGCGGATCGATGGCTTTCCGTCCTACGATCAACACAGCGAATGCGCCCAGCACGACGAGCGCGACCCACCAGATCGCATAGAACGCGACGATCCGACAGACCGCTCCGAGGAATTGCTTAGCCCTCGGCGGCAGCGATGCGGACGGCCTCCGTTGCCTCGCTGCTGGGCGCGGCGGCGCGGTCAAGTCGCGCTAGTTCGCGCGCTCGACGCTGAGAGCGACGGCGTCGCCTCCGCCGAGGCAGAGCGTCGCGAGGCCTGTCTTCGCGCCGCGGTCCTTCATCGCGTAGAGTAGAGTCGTCAATACGCGCGCGCCGCTGGCCCCGATCGGGTGGCCGAGAGCGATTGCACCGCCGTTGACGTTGACCCGCTTCCAGTCCCAGCCAAGCTCGTCTCCGTCGGCGAGCGCCTGCGAGGCGAAGGCTTCGTTGGCTTCGATCAGATCGAAGTCCTCGATCTTTTTCCCAGTCTTGGCCATGAGATTTCTGACGGCTTTGATGGGGGCGAAGAACAGATCTTCCGGAGCCGTTGCGCCCGTCGCGTAGCCGGTGACCCGACCGAGAATCTCGAGCTTATTGTCGTTGGCGTACTGCTCCGAGACCACGACCAGCGCCGCGGCGCCATCGTTCAGGCTCGATGAATTCCCGGCGGTGACGCTCAGGCTTTCGCTCTGGCCATTCTTGCCGGGGAATGCGGGTCGGAGCCTGGCGAGAGTCTCAACACTTGTGTCCTTGCGCGGTCCTTCATCGGTGTCGACCACGGTCGGTCCTTTCTTACCGGGAATCTCCACGCGCGCGATCTCGCTCTTGAATTTGCCGGACTCGATCGCTGCAATGGCTTTGCGATGTGAAGCCGCGGCAAACTCATCCTGCTCCTGGCGAGTTACTTCCGCCTTCCTCGCCGTGTATTCGGCGTGGCTCCCCATGTGGACGTCACACGACGCGCACCAGAGCCCGTCCTTGATCATGCCGTCGACCATTTTCTGGTCGGTGAGCTTGACCCCGTTGCGCATGCCGTAGACATAGTACGGCGCGTTGGACATCGACTCCTGTCCGCCGGCGATTATGACCTCCGCGTCGCCTGCCTTGATCGCCTGCGACGCGAGCATGACCGCCTTGAGCCCCGATCCGCATACCTTGTTGACGGTGACGGCTGACACGGTTGCCGGGAGTCCCGCCGTGAGCGCGGCCTGGCGCGCGGGCGCCTGTCCCGTACCGCCCTGGATGACGTGGCCCATGATGACTTCCTGGACGTCTTCGACTGGAACCTTGGATCGCTTGAGGGCTTCCCGGATAGCAATGGCGCCGAGCTCGGGTGCGCTGAGGGCCGAAAGCGTTCCCAGGAATTTCCCGATTGGAGTTCGGGCGGCGCCAACGATTACGGGTGTGCGGGATTTATCGGGCATGGTTACTTCGTCTACGGGTTTGAACTACGTATTGAAGTTAACGGGAGGCGGAAGTGGCGGCCATAATTACGAGGGAGTTACCGGCGTGAAAGAATCGTGGTAACGTAGTTTCTAACCTCTCAGGGGGAGCGCATGCCGACCTACATCTCGATGTTGCGGTACACTCAACAGGGAATCAGCGGCGTCAAGAATGCGCCTTCGCGCATTGACGCCGCTAAGGAGGCGTACAAGAAGGCTGGTGGCGAGCTCAAGGCGATTTATTTGACGTTCGGACAATACGATCTCGTGGCGATTGGCGAGATGCCGAACGACGAGGCCGTAGCTCGAATGGCATTGGGGATGGGAGCGCAAGGCAACATTCGCAGCGAGACGATGCGAGCGTTCACCGAAGCAGAGTTCAAGAAGATCGTCGGGAC
>CATPBN010000210.1 GCA_955652635.1 uncultured Gemmatimonadaceae bacterium | reverse complement strand
GTTCTGGGGTGCACGCACTACCCCCTCATGAAGACGGTTATCGGCAATGTCGTGGGACGGGAAGTGAGGCTGATCGACAGCGCTCACGAGACAGCGCGGGAAGCCGGGCAGGTGTTGCGGACGAGGGGCCTCGACAACACCGAGCCAAATCAGGCGCGGTATCGGTTCATCGCCTCCGATGCGCCCGATACTTTCCTCGGCCTCGGAGAGCGATTTCTCGGCTCACCGATTGACCGAGTTGAGACACTTACCCTGGGATGATCCGTCCCACTCGATCAGCTCCACGGCTTCGTCGGTCAGCCTGAGAAACGTCGGCCCGTCGAGCCACGATCCCGCGTTCGCAAACACTCCGCCGCTCTCCATCTTTTCCAGCGCTGGAACGTGCGAATGGCCGTACACGAGCAGCTCGAAGGTTCTCGCCTTGGCCAATTGGTCCGCTGCATAACTGCGAAGACCACGACCTTCGTCTCTCGCTCTGTAGGTTCTGCTCGCGCTCGAGCTGCCGTGCGCGAGGCTGGTCGCCCAGTCTGGATGGATGAGCCGGAACGCTTTTATCGCGAGCCGATTGCGCATGATGGGGCGAATCAGCCTGTAGCCGCGGTCTTCCTTGTCTCGCAAGCCGTCGCCGTGTTCGACTCGTACCTTCCAGCCGGCGATCGTTCCTTCCCACGGACCAACTAAGTACGTGATGCCGACATCGTCTCGAAGTATCTCGCCGCCCCAGCAGTCGTGATTGCCCGCGACCCAGAGTATTTCCACACCGGAGTCCTTGAGCTCCGCGAGTGCCGCGAGCGCGCGAAAGCTCCTTCGCGGGATCACGGTCTTCCACTCGAACCAGAAGTCGAACAGGTCGCCGTTGATGACGAGCGATTGCGCCTCGCCGGCGAGTCCACGGAGAAAGGCGACGAACGAGCGCTCGGTTTGCGGACTGGCAACTCCGAGGTGTGCGTCGGATACGATGTAGCAGGGACCGTTGAGCACGGCACAAGTTAGCGTCCTGGCGGAGCCTTTACAAAGCAGTTCCAGGCGGGCATTTTCGGATTTCCCCCTTACATGACTTCCGAATCCAATCGTGGTACGGCACACACCGTCGAGTTTCGGGTACGGTATGCCGAGACCGATCAGATGCAGGTGGTGTATCACTCGAACTATCTGATCTGGTGCGAGATCGGGCGGACCGAGTTCATTCGTGCCTTGGGCACTCCGTACGCCGAGCTCGAGCGCCAGAACGTCACCCTCGCGGTGGTTGAGGCGAGCCTTCGGTTTCATTCTGCCGCGCGGTATGACAACCTGATTCGAGTCACCACGACGATCAGCGAAGTGAGATCGCGCACATTGACCTTCGACTACGTGATAACGAATGCGGAAACGGGAGAAAAGTTCGTGACGGCCTCTACGAAGCTCGCTTCACTCACTCGGGATTCTCGCTTGACGACATTGCCGGAGTCCCTTCGGAAATTATTGGAAAATGCCGCTTCGCAATAACACCATCGTCGGTGGTCTGGTTCTGGCTCTCGCTGCCAGGGCGGGCGCGCAACGCCTGCCGGCTTCCGTTGGAGCGCAGGAGCTCGATCTCTACTCTCGACTGCTCGCCATGACCGACACGCGGCAGCTCGACATGTCGCTGGTGGAACGCGCGCTATCCAATCAGTGGCAGCCATTGCGGGCGGCGGCGACAATCTCGATCGGTCAGGTGGGACCGGAGATTGGCAAGCCGGGATCCACGCGCCTCCGCAGCTTGCTCAAGGATCCGGAGCTCACAGTCGGCGCGAACGCTGCCTACGCGATCGGACTCCTGCGCGATACGACCGCCATCGCCGATCTGAGCACAGCGCTCGCCGCGAATCACGAAGTCGCGCGCGAAGCAGCGTGGGCGCTGGGCGAGATTGGTGCGCCCGCCCGGACAGCAATTGTCGCGGGGCTCAAATCGCGGCGCGACGACGATACGGCGATCCAGCTACTGCTGGCTTCGGCGAAATTGCGGCCGGTGCCGATAACGGATCTCGAGCCGTACCTCCGTGATCATCACCCTTCGGTCGTCTGGGCGGCAGCTTACGCAATCGCCCGAACTCGCGCGCCAGCAGGCGTCCGCGATCTCATCGATCTCGAGGCGTCGCCGCTCCTGAGTTCGAGACCACAGAGTCTCGATCGCCCCGGAGCAATACCGGCGCCCTATGTCGATTCCCTAAGTGGTATCCAGCGCGCACGCGCCGAGATCGCACGCGGTCTGGCGAAATCCGCCGCTGGCGATTCGCTCGGCGTCAAAGCGTTTGGAGTTCTTGCCCGGCTGGTGGGCGATGTCGATCCGCACGTGCGCATCAACGCGGTTCGCTCGATTGGAACCTATGGGCCACCGGCGAAGCCCGCGCTCGTCTATGCGGCGCACGACCAGGATCCCAACGTCAGGATTGCGGCGGCGCAGAGTTTGGGAACCGCACTCAACAAGGACGCAACCGATTTGCCCGCATTGTGGGCGATCGATACTTCCGTCGTGTACCGCTCATCAATCCTCGCCTCGGCTGCGCGAGCAGGGCTTAGACCGGCTGAACTGACCGAGTGGGCTTCGAGTCCGGATTGGCGGCTGAGGGCTGCGGTCGCATCTGCTTCAGGCGACACCCTCGATCGGGCGTTCGCGTTTTCACGGACTGAACCGTTGACGCGAGATCCGGACGCTCGCGTGCGCGAGGCTGCATACGCCGCGATCGTGCCGCCTGCTGGCCTGGGGCTCGAGGACTCCGTACACGCGTTGCTGATCAACGGGCTTCGTGATCCCGACTTCTACGTCAGAGCGACGGTGTTGGGAGCAATGGCGGAGAGACCAAAGGCCGCCGATCTCTCAGCGGTCCTCACGAGCTACAGCCTCGCCTCTCATGATTCGGCCAACGACGCACGGCTCGCCGCAATCCAATACGTTGGCGCACTCTGGAAAAAAGACAGCACGGCGCTCAACGCGACCTGGCGACAGCACCTCGCCCAGACTCCTGTGCCAGCCGATCCGCTCGAGCGCGCGGCGGGGAAGGACTTTCCGGTGTGGGCAAAATGGTCTGCTGTACCTGCTAATCCGAAAGCGATCACATGGTATGAAGGAGTAGTGAGAGCGATCGTAATGCCGGCGTACGTCGGCAAGACCGTCAACGCGACCATCTACACAGTACGGGGCCCGATCCGCCTCGAGCTCTTCGGGACCGATGCGCCAATCACAGTCTGGAATTTCCTCGCCCTGGCGCGCTCGGGTTACTATCGCAACACGCGCTTCCATCGCGTCGTTCCCAACTTCGTTGCGCAGGACGGAGATCCACGGGACGATGGAAACGGCGGTCCGGGCTACTCGATTCGTGACGAGATGAACCGTCACCGTTACGAGCGCGGGGCAGTCGGGATGGCACTCTCGGGTCCAGACACCGGTGGCAGCCAGTATTTCATAACGCACTCTCCGCAACCGCATCTCGACGGGCACTACACCGTATTCGGTCGCGTAATACGCGGGTTCGATGTGCTCGACAAGCTCGTCCAGGGTGACCTGATAACAAAGGTCGATCCACAGTGAGGATCGTCGCCGTTGTTCTTTTCACGCTGGTGGCTTGCGCTCCCAACGCCGCTCCACTCAAAGGCGTGCTCGCGCCCGATCGGTCGCTTCCGCCGATCTCCCTGGCGAGCGGGCATCGACACATAATCTTCAGGTGGGATTATCAGGAGGGCGACATCGCGGCGCGCGGCGATGGATCAATTCGCACCGCCGCGCCCGACAGCGCCCGGCTCGATTTCTTCCTCGGCGGCGGACTTGGCGCGGGCGGGGCGGTTCTGATCGGGGATTCCTTGCGTACGCCGCACGCCAACCTTGCGCGCCGTTACATACCTCCCGCGCCACTCATGTGGGCGGCTCTGGGTCGTCTGGCAATTCCGCCTCTGGCGGATACCGTCGTTCGAGTCGACGGGGAGCTTACGCGCGCGGATATCGGGCGTCCGTTACAATGGAGAGTCGCAATCAAGGGCGACACACTGGTTGAGCTCGATCACGTCTCCGATGGGAAAATCACTGAGAGCCTGACGCGCGACGCGGCTGGAACCATGACGTTTCAGGCGCCCGGAGCGAGGCGGACGTTACGATTAACTGTTATACGGGAGGAACCTGGATCTTTCGATGCGTCCATTTGGAGCTTATAGTCTTGTCCTGGTGCTGTTGACTGCCTGCATCCCGTATGGCTTCACGGGCGGCGGGTTGCCCTCTCACATAAGGACGGTAGCCATCGTTCCGTTCGACAACCAGACTGCGACATCAGAGCTGCCACGCGAGCTCACCGATGCGCTCAGAACCCGGTTGCATGACCGGCTCGGGCTTCGCGACGCCTCCGAAGCAAAAGCCAATGCAATCGTTCGCGGAACGATCCAGCGTTACGAGATCGACATTCCGATCGCCTACAGCGCCAACAACAAGCAGACAACGACAGCGCGTCGCCAATTGCAGCTGGTTGTCGACATCGAGATGATCGATCAGGTGACGGGCAAGACACTCTGGCAGCGGAAGGGACTTCTTGCCCAGGGCGAGTACGACGAGCGTGGGGAGCCGACGGGGAGAAAGCAGGCGATAGACCGGATCGTGAACGATGTCATCGAAGGAGCGCAGTCGCAGTGGTAGCCCGCCGCGGAGCGACCAGGCTCGGCTGCCTCTTCCCGCTTCTCATTCTGGTGATCGGGATTTATTTCGCGATTGATTTCGGTCAGGTGTACTTCCGCGCCTACCAGTTCAAGGATGCCATGGGTTCGGAAGCGCGGTTTGCCACCACTCTTACCGACGAACAGATCACCAAGCGTCTCGCAGCGCTGGCTGATTCGCTCGAGCTGCCAGCGGGTGCGGAGCTGATCACCATCGTGCGGTCGCCCAGAACGATCAGCATCTCGAGCGACTACGACGAAGTCATCAAGCTCCCGCTGAAGAAGGAGCAGGTGATCCATTTCCACCCCGTAGCGCTGAGCGGCCTCCAGTGAGCACATTCTGAAGCCTCGGATTCCCGCGACGAAAGTTGCGACGTGGGCGGAGGCGAAGCGGTGGAGAGCCGGACGAAAGGATAGAGTGGCGTTCACCAACGGCGTCTTCGACCTGCTCCATCCGGGCCACATTGATCTCCTCTTCGCCGCCAGGGAAACCGCCGACGCGCTCATCGTCGGCATCAACAGCGACGCATCGGTGCGGCGGCTCAAGGGACCCGGCCGGCCGATTCGGAGCGAGCGCGAGCGAGCCCACGTTCTGGCCGGAGTGGAAGCCGTCGACCTCGTCGTCGTGTTTTCCGAGGACACGCCGCTGGAGCTCGTGAAGCTGCTCGAGCCGGACGTCATCGTTAAGGGCGGAGATTATGCGGAGGTGACGATTGTGGGCGCGGCGGAAGTGAGAAGTCGCGGCGGGCAGGTGATTGTTGTACCACTCACACCAGGTCAATCGACGACCGCCATCATAGGAAAGCTTGGTGAAAAAAAGTAGTCCAGTTCGAAAGGAGCGTAGTGCATCCGAGCTGCGGCCGATCACGTTCGAGCGGGGCATCGCGCCATACGCAGAAGGCTCGTGCCTGATCGAGTTCGGTGCCACGCGAGTCTTGTGCACGGCGTCAGTTGAGGAAGGTGTTCCGGGGTGGCGGCGCGGGACCGGAGAAGGCTGGCTCACCGCGGAGTACGCAATGCTTCCGCGCGCGACCCGAACCCGCACGTCGAGGGAGCGTGCTCAACTGGGCGGACGCACGCAGGAGATTCAGCGGCTGATCGGTCGGAGCGTCCGCGCCATGCTCGACGATTTCAAATTCGGCGAGTTCACCGTGAAGCTCGATTGTGATGTCCTCGTGGCCGACGGCGGCACGCGCACCGCGGCGATAACGGGTGCATGCGTGGCGATCGTCGATGCGTTCGACTGGATGGTCGCCAACGGAAAGCTCCCCCACACTCCAGTCAAGCGTCGGGTAGCGGCGGTGAGCGTTGGCGTGATCGACGGCGAGCCGCGACTGGATCTCGACTACGAAGAGGACGTGGGCGCGGAGGTGGACATGAACGTCGTGATGAGCAGCGAAGGAGAATTCGTGGAAGTGCAGGGGACTGGCGAGCACGGAACCTTCGATCGAGCGCAGCTCGACCAGCTGTTGGAGCTGGCGATTTCGGGAATCAGGACGCTCGACGCGGCACAGACGAACGCATTATCGGAGTGAGCGGACAAGTGCTTCTCCTCGCCACGCGCAGCGCCGGCAAGCTGCGCGAACTGCGCGAGATCTTCGACGAGTTCCGTCTCAATATCACGGATGTGCCGAGTTTAGGAATTCCGGAAAGCCTGGCGGAGGACCAGCTGGAGCGCTACGAGACCTTCGAGGAGAATGCGCTGGCGAAAGCGCGTTACTTCTTTGACATCTCAGGCGGCGTGCCGACATTTGGCGACGATTCAGGGATGTGCGTTGACGTGTTGGGTGGAGAGCCCGGCGTCTACAGCAAGCGATGGTCTGGCAGCGAGAATCTCGCCCGCAAGGCGCTCGATGCGGCCAACAATGCCAAGCTCGTTGCGCGGATGGCGGCGGCTCGAAAGAGCAACGAGAAGGGATTTACGGACAGCGCCCGCTATGTGTGCGTCGCCGCGTTCAGGGACCACTTGGGCGAAGAGATGCGCCGCGGAGAGATTGAAGGTCGTGTGCTGGAGAATCCGAGAGGGAGCGGCGGCTTCGGGTACGATCCATACTTCGAGGCGCCCGATCTGGGTGGGACGTTTGCGGAATCGAGCATCGAGAACACCGCGCGCAAGAGTCATCGGAGCCGGGCTTTTCGCGCGTTGTTAAACGCGTTGCGCGCTCAAGGCAGGTTATAGTAACTTGCGCGGACCTCGGGGCGTAGCGTAGCCCGGTATCGCGCCTGCTTTGGGAGCAGGAGGTCCCCGGTTCAAATCCGGGCGCCCCGACTGATTAACTAACGGCCCGACATCAACTTAGATGCTCGGGCTGTTTTGCATCCTAAGACCGATTACCCGTTCCACTACCCGTTTGTACCGATTTCATGTACCTGTTACACGCTCGGTGCGCTTGAGCGGTTCCGACATTACAGCCAGCATCGTCTCGTTATCAGGGAACTGGTAGCACTCCGTGAGAACGCTTGCACTCTTGGGACTCCAACCGCCGGCCGCGAGGACATCGGCTTGCGGGTGGTGCTTCCGCTCGGAGGCCCATTTGCGACGGAACGAGTGCCATCCGCCCGTGGCTGGCAGCTCGGCGTGTGTGGCTGCATCGCTGAGCGCGTGCTGAAATACTTCACGCCCGAGCGGTCGAGTCGGATCGGTAGAAGAAGAGAACACCAGACCACCGAACGCGCCGCCCAGCCTCAGACGGAACCGCTTGACTTCCTCGAGCAAAGTCGGCGGCATCGGTACCAACCACTGCTTCCGCTTCTTGTCTGCCTCGGCCCGCCACCGAATGGTGGACGCTTCCAAGTCGAAGTCCGTCCACGCGAGTTGCCGAATGGATCCGATCCGCCGGCCTGTTGCCTCTGACAACACTAGGGCGAACTCCATTCGTATCCAGCGTTGTGTGCCGGTTTCTTCGGCAAGTTCCTGCATCGCCTTTCGAAT
>CATPBN010000209.1 GCA_955652635.1 uncultured Gemmatimonadaceae bacterium | reverse complement strand
TCTTCTTCTATCCCAAGGACGACACATCCGGATGCACCAAGGAAGCGTGCGATTTCCGTGACGCGTTTCCCCGGTTCGGGAAAATCGATGCGATGGTGATCGGTGTGAGCCCGGACAGCCTCGAGTCACACCGGAAGTTCAAGAAAAAGTACGAGCTGCCATATCGACTACTCTCAGACGAGGGCCACAGGCTGGCCGATACCTTTGGAGTCTGGAAGGAGAAATCCCTTTACGGGCGCAAATACATGGGGATCGAGCGTACGACTGTGATCATCGACCGCAAAGGACGGATCGCCCGAATCTTTCCCAGGGTCAAGGTGCCCGGCCACGCTTTAGAAGTGGAGAGCGCGGTGCGCGATCTGGAGTAACACAAGAAAGACAACTGAAGAGTACCGGCCAGGGGCGGTCGGCGGGCCGGCTGAGGGCTGCAGGCGGGGTCGCCTCTTACGGCGATGCGACCGGGACCGCCGCTTTTCTACCGTCGTCGATGCCGAAGCCGAGCACGATCGTGCCGAGGACGAGCGCAGCCGATGTGAATAGCGGGACCGTTTTTCCAAAGTGATCGTAGGAAAAGCCAGCCCAGAGCGGGATGATCACGCGGGCCAGTCCGCCGAACGTCTGCTGCACACCCATGTATAGCCCGCGCTCTCTACTCGAAATAACGCGCGATAACATCGACGTCACGCACGGGAACGTGAACGCGGTCCCCAGCGGGATGAGTGCCACCGCGATCGCGAGCATGGCGTACCCGTGTGCGAGCGGCAGAGTAGTCAGGCCCGTGGCAAGAAGGGCGAGCCCGATACGCGACAGCTGCGCCTCGCCGTATCGCTCCACCATCCGTCCAAGAATTCCGGCGCGGGTAACGACCGAGATCACACCGACATAGGTGTAGAAGATCCAGATGTTGTCCTTGCTCACGCCGAACCTGTCGGCGAGAAACAGCGCGAGAATCCCCATCAATCCCGAGAACGCACCCATCGCTATCGCGTAAATCCAGATGAGCCTCGGCGCTGGCTCGCCGGGGTGGGTGATCACGTGGGCGATCACCGTGCGTGACGTGCGTGGCTTCGCGACGTGTGCTTCGGTCATGTCGCGCGATTCGCGCAGGAACCGCCAGGCGAAGAAGATGTTTACCAGACACAGGCTCGCAGCGGCGAGACCAGGGCCGCTTCGACCAAATCTGAGTGCCATTCCTCCGATGGCCGGCCCGATCGCAACGCCGACGTTCGTCGCCGCGGAGAGCCAGCCGAGGGCTTTGGCGCGGCTGTCGGGCTCAACTGAATCAGCGACGTACGCCTGGATGACGCCAACAGTTCCGCCACCAGCGCCCTGCACGATGCGCGATAACAGCAACAGCCAGATCGAGCCCGCATACGCGAAGACCACGTAAGCCATACACGACGCAGAGAGTCCCACGAGAAGGGCCGGGCGCCTTCCGTATCGATCGGAGAATCTTCCCCAGAAGGGAGCGCTGAGAAGCTGCGCAGCCGTGAACGCACCCATCAGAATTACGACGACCAGCGCGCCACCTCCCATCTCGCGTGCGTAGAACGGCATCAGCGGGATGATCATCAGAACTCCCACCATGTCCACGAAGTTCGTAATGATGAGCACGAACAACTTGCCGCTCGCGACCTTCGACATGCGCCCGCCGACCGCTGACGCTCTAGTGCGTAGAGGCGACGCCACCTACTCCTCTGCCTTGCCGAGCGCGGCGGGTGGAACTGCTCTGCCGACGACGCCGGCGAGCGCGATAATAACGAGCAGGTAAGGGATCATTTCGATGAACTGCGATGGAATCGCGTGACTTCCCTGTAATTGTATCTGGAGAGTCTCCGCCGCGGCAAAGAGAAGACAAGCCAGCGCCGCACGGATCGGGTTCCACCGCCCAAAGATCACGGCAGAGATGGCGATGAATCCGCGGCCCGCCGTCATCTGATCCGTGAACTGATGCTGATCGAGGGCGAGATATACTCCTCCCAGCCCGGCGAGGATTCCGGAGATCGCGACCGCGAGATACCGGACGCGCTTCACGTTGACTCCGACGCTTTCGGCCGCTTGAGGATGCTCACCAGCCGCGCGCACCCGCAGTCCGAAGGGCGTTCTGTAAATCACGAACGCCACCGCCGGCGCTACCATCAGTCCGAGCCAGAGAAGCGGATTGTCGAATCCACCGGCTTTGATGTTCCCGCCAAAGCCCGTCACCCTGGGCGAATTGGAAGAGCTGGCAAAAAAGAGCTTGAGGAAAAACCGCGTTACCCCAATCGCCAGAAGATTGATCGCGACGCCAACCACCACCTGATCGGCGCGATAGCGAATCGTGGTGATCGCATGAATGAGAGCGAACATCACTCCACCGATCATTCCGCTCAGGACTCCGATCCACGGGCTGCCCGAATAGTACGTGCCGACGACGGCAGCGAAGGCCCCGCCCAACATGAACCCTTCCAGCGTCAGGCTCACGATTCCCGACCGTTCCGCCAAGACTCCGCCACTCGCGGCGAAGAGATACGGAATCGCGATGCGGATCATCTGCGTCAGGAATGAAAGCGGGTTCAGGCGTCGCTCCTTCTGCGCGCGCTCCGCAGCACACGCCGGACTTCCGGCACAGACGTGGCGACGGCGATGATCACCACGCCCTGCAGCACATCCATCATCTGCTTCGGGACGAAGGCGTGGATGGCGAGGCCGCCCTGCGAAAGCGTCGCGAAGAAGAACGCCGCCAGCAAAACACCGAACGGATGGTTTCGGCCGACGAGCGCGACTGCGATTCCGAGGAAGCCCGCACCGCTCGCAAACCCATCCTCATAGTAGTGCTTGTAGCCGAGCACGTAGTTGACCCCGCCCATTCCGGCGATCACGCCGGAGAAGGTGAGCGCCTTCATCCACACCCGACCGACATTGATCCCGCCGTACTCCGCCGCTTCAGGCTGCAGTCCCACTGCTCGCAGCTCGTATCCGCCCCGCGCGCGAAAGAGATAGAACCAGACGGCTGCCGCGACTATAATCGCGACGACGAGCGCGAGATTCGCGGCAGAGCCATGGAATCTCGGATTCATGTCTGCGAGCCGAGGCAGAATCCCGGCGTGGATCTCAGGGGTGTGGAGCGTCTCCGGAACGTGGAGGTGCCCGGCGATGAACCAGTTGAGCAGGGCCAGCACGATGAAGTTGAGCATGATCGTCACGATCACCTCGTGCGCCCCGAATCTGGTTTTGAGATACGCTGGCACGGCACCGACGATTCCACCGGCGCAGCCAGCTGCGACCATGCAGAGAAGGAGCGCAACGACGAGCGGCGTCGCGACGGGAAGCACGAGACCCGTGAGCGCGGCTGCGAACCCGCCCGCCGCGAGCTGGCTCTCGCCACCAATGTTGAACAGTCCGGCGCGAAGCCCGAATGAAACCGCCAAACCGGTAAAGGCGAGTGTCGTCGCCTTGTAGAGAACCTGGCCGAATCCGTAAGCGTTTCCCCAGGTGCCTTCCAGCAGCATGCGATAAACAGCGGCCGGGGATTGTCCGTAGCTCAGGATCAGCAGGTCGCCGCAAATGAGGGCGACGAGGAGTGCGACGAGTGGCGGAATCAGCGCCTCTTCCGCGCGCTCTCGCCACGGAGTCGGGGCAAATGTTGGCGTCGTACCGTTGGCCACCGACGGAGCGGTCACGCGGCGTTTCCTTTCTTGGTGCCAATCATGTATTCGCCGAGCACCTCCTCGCTGGCTTCTGACGTCGGCATCACCACCGCGAGCTTGCCGCGATACATCACTGCCACCCGGTCCGACAGCGCCAGCACCTCATTCAGCTCGGCGCTCACCAGGAGGATCGCCTTTCCACTGGAGCGCGCTTCGAGCAGGTGCTGGTGAATGAACTCGATCGCGCCGACGTCGACACCGCGAGTCGGCTGCGAAGCGAGAAGCACTGAGAAGCTACGCCCCATTTCACGGGCCACGACGACCTTTTGCTGATTCCCGCC
>CATPBN010000208.1 GCA_955652635.1 uncultured Gemmatimonadaceae bacterium | reverse complement strand
CGGCGCTCATCGCGGTCGATGGCGCGACCGTCGGCGCCGACATCGGCTACATCAACGGCTGCGCGTTCCTGAACACGAGCTCTATTGGATCCTACGTGACGTTCGTACGCCAGCGGGAAAGACTCGAGAAGCATCTCGGGTATAGGATCGCGAGCCTGATCGCTTTTGTCAGGATGGTGTCCGAGATCCGCACGTTCTCCGTGACGCTCGAAGTCGAGGGAGAAAAGAGGACCTACCGGGCGTCGCTCATTTTTATCGGCGTTGGCGAGCGCGAGCTGAAGCTCCCGATCCTCGGCAGCCGCGTCAAGAACGGAAGGCGTGGACTCCACGTCATGATCGTTCAGGGCCGCAAACCGGCCCGACTGTTCGCGCTGGCTTTGGCTGGAATCACCAGAGGCAGGCAGGAGGTCGACAAGCTTCCTGATTTCCACGAGTTTCTGGTGGACAGTTTGATGATCGACCTCACACGACCAGCGACAACAGTCGGGCTCGACGGCGAGTTGAAGAGATTCAGCACGCCGCTCGCCTACCACATCGAGCGTGACGCTCTCCAGGTCGTCGTGGCGCCGCCGGAAGGAGACGAATAGCTAGATTTCCCGAATGATCCTGCCCAGCCGGTCGAACGCGTCCACGGTCGCAGATCGCCTGGCGGAAATCGTGGGAGATCGACACGTCCTGAGTCGTCCGAGTGAGCTGTTGGTATACAACTCTGATGGACTTCCAGGCTATCGGAGGCAGCCGCGGCTTGCGGTTTTCCCCGGCGCGCGCGACGAGGCGATAGCCGTCGTAAGACTCCTCGCCGACGAAGGGCTGCCATTTGTCCCACGCGGTGCGGGCACCGGACTGTCCGGCGGCTCTCTTGCGGACGACATCATCGTCATCGGATTGCATCGACTGAAGGATATAATCTCGCTCGACATCGAGAATCGTCGCGTGACAGTCGAACCGGGAGTAGTCAACCTCCGACTCAACAAATACGTCGCGCCGCACGGTCTTCTGTACGCACCGGATCCTTCGAGTGAAGCGGCGTGCACCATCGGCGGCAACGTCGCCGAAAACGCGGGCGGGCCCCACTGCCTCAAGTACGGGGTTACGCTCAATCACGTCCTGGCGATGACCGTAGTTTTGCCCAGCGGGGAGGTCGTCGAGCTGGGGAGCAAGTTCGGCGAGCACGATGGATACGATCTGCGCGGAGCGTTCATCGGCTCCGAGGGGTGCTTCGGTCTAGCACTCGACATCACCGTCAAGCTGACCCAGCGCCCGCAGACCGTGCGGACGCTCCTCGCCGACTTCATGTCGGTGGACAAAGCGGCGCGCGTGACCTCGGCGATCATCGCATCGGGGATTGTTCCAGCCGCACTCGAGTTCATGGATGGTCCGACGATCCGCGTTGTCGAGGCGTCGATCTATGCGGCCGGCTATCCAAAGGATGCGGAGGCGGTGCTCTTGATCGAGCTCGACGGGCTCGAGGCCGGCGTCAGCGCCGACCTGGAAGTAGTCCGACGCGTCTGCATCGAGGGTGGGGCGCGGAACGTGAAGGTCGCGCGCGACGACGTCGAGAGACTGAAGCTGTGGCAGGGACGCAAGAAGGCGTTTGGCGCTATGGGACGACTCGCATCCCATCTCATCGTTCAGGACGCGGTAATTCCGCGCACTCGCCTGTCCGAGATCCTGGCGACCATCGGCGCTATCAGTAAGAAGTACGGTGTGCTCGTGTGCAACGTCTTTCACGCCGGGGATGGCAACCTGCACCCCAACATCGCCTACAACGCGGACGACACGGACGAGAGCGAGCGCGTGCACAAGGCCATGACGGAGATCATGAACGCGTGCATAGCCGCCGGTGGGAGCATCACCGGAGAGCACGGAGTTGGTCTCGATAAAATGGGATACATGGAGTCGATCTTCTCCGACAATTCTCTCAACGCGATGTGCGAGCTTCGCGGCGTATTCGATCCGGAGCACCGCGCAAACCCTGGGAAAGTCATGCCGATTCACTCCTGCAAGGAGTGGAACGCGGTCGCGTCAGCGCGGTGAATACCGAAGCGGTCGTAGCCGCGGTACGCGAAAGCGTTGCGCATCGTACGCCTCTCAGAATCGCGGGTCGTGGCCATTGGTTGTCTGCGGGGCGACCGGTAGAGGCAACAAAAACGGTCTCTCTTCGTGAGGACTCGGGGGTGGTGAGCTACGTGCCGGGCGACCTAACCCTTACGGTGCGTGGAGGAACTACGCTCGCCGAGATCGGGCGAGTCACGGGCGAGCACGATCAGTGGCTGCCACTGGATCCGTTTGGCTCCGATGAGGGAACGATCGGAGCGACAATCGCTACGGCGTCGGCGGGCCCGCTCGCCACGGGTTTTGGATTGCCAAGAGATCTGCTCCTTGGTCTGGAGTTCGTGAACGGTCGTGGAGAGATCGTGCGTGCTGGTGGCAAGGTCGTGAAGAACGTTGCCGGCTTCGATCTCTCACGTCTCCTCACCGGCTCGTGGGGAACACTTGGCGTCATCACAGAGGTGACGGTTCGCTTGTACTCGCGCCCGAAGGTCGACCGGACGTTCGCGGTGCCGCTCGGCCGCGGGCAAAAATCAACAACGGAGTTGCTGCGGGCTGTGGCGGCTTCTCCGCTCGCGCCTTTCGCGCTTGAGATCCTGAACGGGGCGGCTGCGCTTTCCCTCGGCTTCGGCGACAATCCCACGCTGCTGGTGCGGTTTGGAGGGAATGCCCCGGTCGTCGACGCACAGCTCAAGGCGTTCTCGCAGCTCGCGCGCACCGAAGAAGTGGAGCAATCGACCTGGCCAGCGCTTCGGAAAATGGATGGTGACGCCGCGAGCGTAATAAGAATCTCCACCCTGCCCACTCGCTTTCTCACCGTCGCGTCGAGCATTCTTGCCGATACCGAGCCGAGAATCATGATTTCGATAAACCCTCGTCGGGGAATAATGCGTCTCGTCACGCAGGATGACGGAGACAGGGAGCCAGCAAGTATCGCCGACCCGGGCATATCGCTGGATTTCCCCAGCGATGGAGAGGGCGCTGGCACCAGCGTGATCTTCGAGAAGCTGCCGGCGGAAGTATGGCCTGTTGTCTCTCCGAGCGTGGCGTCCGACCCGTTGTCCCGCGGCATCAAGAAAGCGTACGACCCGCACAACATCCTGAACCCCGGCATACTCGGCCATTGAAGTGACCGTAGCTCTCCCCGCTGATCCGCTCCCTCGCGACCCGATGCCGGGTTGCGCCTTGCCAGGCACTCCGCTCGCGGACGCGTTGCCCGGCATCAACGCGTGCGTGCACTGCGGATTCTGTCTCCAGGCGTGCCCGACCTATTTGAATCTCGAGGATGAGAACGACAGTCCGCGCGGGCGAATTTTTCTCATGCGGTCGCTGCTCGAAGGAACGGTGAAACCTGACGATCCGAGCGTGCAGCAGCACATCGATCAATGTCTCGGGTGTAGGGCGTGCGAGCCGGTGTGTCCGAGCGGAGTGCCGTACGGGCAGCTGCTTGAGGCGACGCGGGCAACCCTGCGCGAGAGCAGACCGAATCCATTCATCGCGCGCTTTATTCTCTTCGTCTTCGCGCGCGCGTGGCTGTTGCGGCCGGCCATGTTCTTTTCGCGACTTCTTGCCGCCACGCCAATCCCGACGCTTCTCTCCGGAGTGAAGGGCCGTATCGGCTTCGCCATGGCGATGCTCGCCTCGACCGGACGTTCCATCGAACGTTCCCCGTACAGCGCGATCAGCAGGGGAGAGCGTGGCCGCGTTGCTGCATTGCGGGGCTGCGTCATGGACGGATTGTTCAGCGCGACGAATCGCGCGACGGAGCGCGTGCTCAAAGTGAACGGCTATGCGATGGTGGACGCTCCGGGACAGCAATGTTGCGGGGCGCTGCACGCACACGCCGGAGATCTCGAGAACGCGCGCAAGCTGGCACGGCGGAATATCGCCGCGTTCGAGAAATCAAACCCCGAATTCGTGGCGGTGAACGCGGCCGGATGCGGTGCGACAATGAAGGAGTACGGGCATCTGCTCAAGGATGATCCCGAGTGGCATGAGCGTGCGGCAGCTTTCGGCTCGCGTGTGCGCGATGTGAGCGAGCTGCTCGCTGCCGCTGGTCCTCGTGCCGGCGGTGCTCTTCCGATTCGCGTCACGTACGATGCGCCGTGTCACCTGCAGCACGCTCAGCGCGTGACGCAGGCACCGCTCTCGATGCTCGCCGCGATTCCCGGTCTCGAGCTCGTTCCCCTCCACGATTCGGATCAGTGTTGCGGCAGCGCCGGCATCTACAATCTCATCGAGCCGGCGACATCCGATGCAGTGCTCGCTCCAAAGCTCGCCAACATCCGCGCTACAGGCGCGCCATGGGTGGCGACCGGAAATCCCGGCTGCCTCATGCAAATCGGCGCCGGCTTGATCCGCGCCGAGATATCCGCGAAGTCGATTCATCCGGTGGATCTGCTCGACGCATCGTACGCGGCGTTCGGCCAGTAGCGCCCCGCAATAGCACCGACTTAATTGCAGGGTAATGTCGGAAATGAACGAGTACTCCGCGTTGCACAACGGTGCTCTTTTTTTCGACCGGAGCGACCGCATGCGCCTGCGGATTTCCGGACCGAAAGCCGCGGAGCTGGTTACGGGAATGGTGACGAATGACGTCTCGAGTCTCGTCGCCGGCGAGGGTCAGTACGCGGCCGCTCTCACGCCCAAAGGCAAGATCGTCGCGGACCTGCGCATCTTTGCGCTGGACGATGCGCTTCTGATCGACACCTCCGCCGCCGCCGCGTCGGGGTGGAAAGAGATGGTGAGGAAGTACATCAACCCACGAGTCGCACCGTACCACGATGTAACTTCCGAGCTGAGCGACATTGGAGTTTTCGGCCGGTCGTCACGCTCGATAGTGGCGCGAGCGACAGGTATCGACGACAGGGAGCTAACAGCGCTCGCGCCGTACGGTCACATCACGGCGCCCCTTGGCGATTCGACCATCACGGTAGCCAGAGTGCCGGAGATGGATCTCGATGGATTCGAGATTTTCGTTCCCAGTGAATCGGTTGGGACGCTCAAGAACAAGCTGCACGCGGGCGGGGTCTCGCCGGGGAGCTCAGGCACTTGGGAGATCGCGCGCGTCGAGAGCGGTCGTCCGCAATGGGGCGCGGACATGGATGACTCGACCCTCCCACAGGAAGCGAATTTCGACGACCTCGGCGCCATCTCTTATACGAAGGGCTGCTACATCGGGCAGGAAACAGTGGCGCGCGTTCACTTCCGCGGTCACGTGAATCGTTTTCTCCGCAAGCTTCGCTTCGTAACACGTCCGGCGCCGCCGACCGGCGCAGAGCTGGTCGACGAGGCTGGGAAAGTCATCGGGGACATCCGGAGCGTCGCTCTGTCACCCCGCTTCGGCGGCGTCGCGCTGGGGATGGTGAGGCGTGAGATCCTGCCTGGCACCACACTGCAGGCCCGATGGTCGGGGGGCGAATGCAGCGTGCAGATCGAGCAAAACGAAAAAGGCGCCACTGTGTAGTGGCGCCTTTTTGATCACCGCGAGGAGCTTTACTTCTTCTTCGTGGTGGTCTTCCTGGTCGTGGTCTTGGTCGTGGTCGTGCTGGACGCGGTCGGCGTCGTGGTCGTGGTGGCCGTCGAATCCATCTTCATCGTGGTGTCCGTCGCCGCTGGTGCGGGAGCCATTGCTGGTGCGGCGGTGTCGGCGGTCGCTGACTCATCCTTCTTCGAGCATGCGGCTAGTACGAGGACGGCGGCGACGAGGGCCAGGCGCTTCATTTACGATCTCCTTTGGAGGCTGACGTGGAATAATTCGCCGGTCCGTGCACGCGATCGCGGGCCCGTTTTTGGCGCGGGCGAAAATTTATCTCATCTGAAAGCTGTGTCAAGGGCAGAGGCGTCTGGTTGCCCTCTGATGCGTGGGCTAGATTAACTCCCAAGTAGCGAATTTCTCCGGAGAATCAGTTGTCGGTTTACCCAGAAACATTTGGTGCGCTAAAGCGCTCTGCCTTTGGTGCTCCCGATAGAAGACAGTTGTCGGTCAAGGATGAGCTCCGCGGCAATCTTCTCACTCGCTTGGCGAGTCGGAAGCCGATCTTCAATGGGGTCGTCGGCTACGAAGAGACGGTCATGCCGCAGATCGTCAATGCTCTCCTCAGCCGTCACAACTTCATCCTGCTTGGCCTGCGCGGGCAGGCGAAATCGCGAATCCTCCGCGCCCTGACCACACTGTTGGATCCATCGCTTCCGATCATTGCCGGTAGCGAGGTAAACGACAATCCGTTCGCCCCGATCTCCAAGTATGGTAAGAGCCTCCTAAAGGAGGCGGGCGACGACACCCCGATTGCGTGGCTCGATCCCGACATGCGCTACGTCGAAAAGCTGGCGACCCCGGACGTCACCGTCGCCGACATCATTGGCGACCTGGATCCCATCAAGGCCGCCCGGGGTGGACACATCCTCGGCGACGAGCTCACGATGCACTACGGAATGCTTCCGCGCTCGAACCGGGGCATTTTCGCCTTGAACGAGCTGCCGGACCTGGCCGGAAAAGTTCAGGTGAGCCTGTTCAACATCATGCAGGAAGGCGACGTGCAGATCAAAGGATATCCGGTGAGGCTTCCGCTGGACGTCATGCTCTGCTTCACCGCCAACCCCGAGGACTACACCGCCCGCGGCAAGATCATCACGCCGCTCAAGGACCGCATCGGGAGCGAGGTGATGACGCACTATCCCGAGAGCGTGGAGCTGGGAATGGCGATCACCAACCAGGAGGCCTGGACGGCCCGCGGGGCCGGAAAGGTCCGGGTTCCGGATTTCATCGCCGAGGTCATCGAGCGCGTCGCCTTCGAGGCGCGTACCGACAAGCGCATCGACAAGCGCTCGGGTGTCTCGCAGCGCCTGCCGATCACAGTCCTCGAGAACGTGGTGTCGAACGCCGAGCGTCGGGCGATCCAGACCGGTGAGCGCGACATCGTTCCTCGTATCGCTGACATCTACGCCGCGCTTCCCGCCATCACGGGAAAAATCGAGCTCGAATACGAAGGAGAGCTGGTGGGCGGCCACACCATCGCGAAAGAGCTGATTCGTCGGGCGGCGGACGCGACGTACCAGGATCGGGCCGGCGGAATCAACACCGACGAGATCATCATGTGGTTCGATGTCGGTGGCGCGCTGCAGGTAACCGACGATGTACCGGTCGACGCGGTCGTCGAGGGCTTCGGGAGCGTTCCTGGCTTGATGCAGGTCGTGAACACGGCCGGCCTGGCGCCGATGGACGACCTGCCGGTTGTCGCCGCCGGGTGCGAGCTGGTGCTCGAGTCTCTCGTTGCCAGGAAGAAAATCGCGCGCTCCGACGCCGGTCAGTACGGGCGCGCGGTCGAAGAAAAACGGCGTCGTCCTTATCAGGACTGAGTAGTGCCGATACTCACCGTCTCGCGGCTTTACGGGTCGGGAGGCTCGGAGGTCGCGGCACTCACCGCCAAAGAGCTGGGTTGGACACTCCTCGACAACGCAGTCGTCGACGCCGTCGCGACCCGCATGGGTTTGAGCATTGCGGAAGTCCGGGACCGTGAGGAGCGCGTTCCCTCACTGGTGGAGCGCCTCACTTCAGCGATGGCGATGGGGTCGCAGGAATGGGCGTCGCCGATCGCCGCGGCGAAGCGCCCCACCGATGAGCAGCTCATCGAGGTTACCCGCCACATCATAGAGGAAGCGATTGCGCGGGGACCGCTCGTAGTCGTTGGCCGGGGCGCCCAGGAGATGCTCGCCGAGCGCGAGGACGCTCTTCACGTGTTCTGCTACGCGCCCAGAAAGGCCCTGATCGCGCGCACAATGCAGCGCGAAGGCGTGAGCGCTGAAGAAGCCGCGCGCCTCGTCGACAGCACGAACAAGGAGCGCGACCAGTGGGTGCGTCTGCACTGGGAGCGGGACCGTCGGGCGCACGAGAATTACGATCTCAGCGTCAATACGGATCGACTGGGCATTGAGGGGTCTGCTCAACTGATCGTCGCCGCAGCGAAGGGACGGTTCGCGCTCAATAACTGACAACTCGCACCCGTTCAGTCGTAGTCAGATCCCGTCCTGGACCAGCGAGACGAAATCCGCGATGTCGGCTTCGGCCGTGTCGAATGAGGTGATCAGCCTCGCTTCCGCCGTCGACTCGTTCCAGACATGAAATGGCCACCGCTCCTGGAGCTTCGGAATTATCCGCCGCGGCAGCGTCACGAACACCTCGTTGGCTTCGACCGCTTGCGTCAACGCGATTCCTTCCATTCCCGTCAGTTCACCGGCGAGCAGCTGCGCCATCCCGTTCGCGTGCTCGGCGCTACGCTTCCAGAGACCATTGGTCAGTAGCGCGGTGAATTGGGCGGCGATGAATCGCATCTTCGACGCGAGCTGCATCCCCTGCATCCGCCTGAACTCGAAATCGTCGGCGAGGACCCGCTTGAAGAACACAACCGCCTCACCCGCGATGAGGCCGTTTTTCGTGCCCCCGAATGAGAGCGCGTCTACTCCCACCTCGCTCGTCAATGCTCTGAGCGGCACATTCAGGTGGGCGGCCGCGTTGAAGATCCTCGCGCCGTCCATGTGGAGCAGCAGCGAATTCGCGTGCGCGAAGTCGGCGATCACCCGGATTTCCTGCGGCGTGTACACGGTTCCGTACTCGGTTGCCTGGGTGATCGAGATGGCGCGCGGCTGAGCGTGATGCTCGTCGCCAATGTGATGCAGATGCTCGCGAATTCCCTGCACCGTGATCTTTCCGTTCGGCGAATGCACGGTCAGCAGCTTGCAGCCAATGTGCTTCTCCGCCGCGCCGCATTCCGAAGTGTAGAGGTGAGCAGTCTCGGCGCAGATGACGGACTGGTGCGACCTCACCATGCTCTGCAGGCAAAGCACATTTGCGGCGGTGCCGCTGAACACCAGAAATATCTCCGGTTCGCCGCCGAGCTCGGCGCCGATTCTCGTTACGGCGTCGTGTGTGTACGGGTCGGTGCCGTACGACGGAACGTGACCGACGTTCGCGGCTGCCATCGCTTCGAGGACTTCGGGATGCACGCCGGCCCAATTGTCACTCGCGAAGGCGCGTCCCGACTGCTGCTTGTGCGGCATGCGCCTACGATAACGTCTCGCTCACTTCAGCGGCAAGCCGACGTTCGTCGGCGTGGCGGCTCGCCGGTCTAGTGAAAGTCGCGACTGGCGTGGACGAGCTGTTTCACCTCGAGCTCGCTGAATTTCCGGCCAATGACATTTCTCACTCCGCCATCGCGCTCGAACTTTCCCTGCACCACGACAAACGTCGAGAACTTCACGACCTCTGAATACTTCTCGACCATCTTCTTGGAGACGATCACGTTGATGAAGCCGAACTCGTCTTCCATCAACAGGAAAACGGTCCCCTTCGCGCTCTGGGGCTGCTGCCGAATGGTGACGAGCCCCGCCGTGACGATGGACTCTCCTCCATTGAGCTGCTCCAGCTCCCTCGAGTCGAGCGCTCCCGCCGCGCGCAGCTTCTCGCGCAGGTGCTCCATGGGATGGCCGCTGACGCTTATCCCGACCGAGAAGTAGTCGAGGAAGATCAGCTCGTCGCGCGTGAGCGCTCTCGGGTTGTATGACGTCCGGCGCGCCGGGGCGAGAGGAAGGCTGTCTCCCACCGCGCGCATCGCCACCCACGCCGCGCGGCGGCGGTCCGGCTCCCAGCATCCAAACGCTCCCGCGCGCGCCAGCTCGAGCGCATCGGCTCGCTGGAGCCGCGCCCGCAGCACGACATCGTCGATCGACGCGAATCGATCCCTGCCCCTCGCTGTCTTGAGGGCTTCGAGAGATTTCTCGCCCAGCCCGCGAATGTGGCGCCAGCCGATGCGAAGCGCCGGTTTCTCCGGATTGTCGGTGGGCGCGGTGGTGCACTCCCAATCGCCATCCCGCATGCAGGGCGGAAGAACCTTCAGCCCATGTCGTCTTGCGTCGTGGATCAGAGTCGAGGGCGGGTAGAAACCCATCGGCCACGAGTTGAGGAGGCCGGCGTAGAACTCCGCGATGTAATGCGCCTTGAGGTATCCCGTCGCGTACGCGATCAAGGCGAAGCTCCACGCGTGCGATTCCGGGAATCCGTAGTTGGCGAAGCTCTTGAGATCCTCGGCGATCTTGGCCGCGACGTCTTCCGTAACTCCGCGCTCGACCATGCGAGAGCGCAGCTGCTCGAGGACGCGGTGCAGCTTTTCCACTTTACGAATATGTCCCATAGTTCGCCGCAGCTCGTCCGCCTGCGCCGCCGAGTATCCTCCGAGCTTCATGGCGATCGCCATCGCCTGCTCCTGGAAAATCGGGATTCCCTGCGTGCGCTTGAGAATCGGTTTCAGGTCGGGATGCAGGTACGTCACGGGCTCGAGCCCGCGGCGCCGTGCCGTGTAGGGATGCACGAAATTCGCCTGGATCGGACCGGGACGTATGAGAGCCACCTGCACCACGATGTCGTACAATCGATCTGGCTTCGTATGTAGCACAGAAGCGATCTGCGCCCTGCTCTCGATCTGGAAAGTGCCGATCGTCTCGCCATGCGCGATCAGGTTGTAAGTCGCCTCATCGTCCGGCGGCAGCTTGTACATCTCGGGGCGCGTTCCCGTTCGCACCTCGATCATGTCGAAGGCGCGTCTCACCAGCGACAGCGCGCCCAAGCCGAGGAAATCGAACTTCGGGATGCCGACGGCGTCGAGATCGTCCTTGTCGAACTGTATGATCGTTCGGCCCATCGTCGTGTGCTCGACCGGCAGATAGTCCCCGAGTGGCGCGGATGACAGAACGAATCCACCGACGTGGGTGGAGCGAAGCCGAGGCACTCCCTCGAACGCCGCCATCGCGGCGAGAGTTGCCTTGCCCCGCGGGTTGTCGAGATCGAGGCCGAACTTGGGAGCGAGAGTTTCCTCGATGTACTTCGCTCCCTCGGCTGGATCGCTCCAGTGGATTCTCTTGGAGAAATTCGTCGCCATCTCGACGGGATACCCGAAAGCGCGCATCGAATCGAGAATCGCGTTGGGCCCGCGGTACATCTGCACGATGCAGGTAATCGCCGCCTTCGCCCGGTTGTACTTGTCGTAGACGTAGTCGAGCACTTCTTCCCGCCGGTCGTGCTCGATGTCCACGTCGATGTCAGGAGCTTCCGTCTGTCCGTCGACCCGGATCTCGGAGAGAAATCGCTCGAACAAGAGCCCGTGCTTCACCGGATCCACAGCGGTGATGGCGAGACAGTACGCGACCGCGGAGTTCGCCGCACTGCCACGCCCCTGGCAGAGGATTCCCTTTTTTCGAGCGAAATCCACCGCGTCCCACATCACGAGGAAGAATCCGGCGAATCCGAGATTGCCTATGACTTTGAGCTCGTGCTCGAGCTGCGCTCTCTGCTTGTCATCGATCTCCCCCCATCGCTCGCGTGCGCCCGCAAAAACTTTCTCGCACAGGAACTTGTCGTCGTCGTAGCCGGTGGGAACCGGAAACTTCGGCAGCGGCGGTCTCACCCACGCCAGGCTGAAATCGCACTCGGACGCGATTCGCTCGCTTTCCTCGAGACCCACTTCGCGTCCCTTCCACCGCTCGGCTATCTCCTCCGGAGAAGCGAGACGCCATTCACCATTCGGATGCAATAATCCGCGCGCCAGCGCGTCATCGATTGTGGTGTTGTAGCGAAGAGCAGTGAGCACGTCGTGCACGAGCCGGCTGTCGTTGTCGATGTAGCGCGGCTCGTGACATATCACCCACGGTACCTTGTGCCGCTCGGCGAGCTCGATCAGCGCCGTGGCCAGCGCTGCTTCATGTCCGCCCGTGTGATGAAGCTGCACTTCGACTGCGAGCCTGTCGCCGAAGACATCGCGCCACTGGCAGAGCGTGCGCTCAGCACCCTTGAAATCGCGGTCGCGGAGACGAGAAGTGACCGGCCCGGACGCCGGACCGGTCAACACCTGCAGACCTTCACTTCGCTCAGCTATCTGTTGCCATGAGACGCGTGGGCGTCCGCGCGTCTGTTTTCCATCTCCTTTCTTCCAGGTCGAGAGCTCACCCACACGCGACCTGGTGACCAGCGATGCGAGATTGTTGAATCCCGCCTTGCTCCGCGCCAGAAAGGCGGCGGGACATCCGTCGATGTTGAGCTCAGCGCCGACAATCGGCCTGATGTTCTGGCGGCGAGCCTCGAGCCCGAAGCGGACAATCCCCCCCAAGTCCGCCGTGTCGGTAATCCCGATGGCACTGTATCCAAGTAATGCCGCACGAGCAGCAAGCGCTTCGGGTGAAACACTGCCATCGCCAAAAGAGAAGGCGGTGTGGGCTCTGAGCTCGATGAATCCCATGCCTGAGGGTATACCGAACAAAGGCCGAAGACAAGGGGAGAAATCCGGTTTTCGGTGTATCAAATCGATTCTTGATCGATCGTGTTCAACTGCAGCCGGACGGGAAGTGACTAAAATTCATCCACTCCGTCCCACCAGTACTTCGCTCTCATAAATGGCAACGACAGCTTCACCCTCCCTTTCCGATCGGAACGGCTACAAGCCCTCGTATATTCCCGCCGCGATAGCGGCGGGTCTCGTATTCATCCTCTACCTGCTGACGCTCGCTCCGTCGGTGGCGATGTGGGATACGGGCGAGTACATGGCCGCCACGAAAGTGCTCGGTCTTCCGCACCCGCCCGGCAATCCCTTCTTCATGCTGCTCGGCCACGCGTTCGCGACGCTCCCCCTCCCGGTCTCGTACGGCGCCAAAATCAACATCATGGCGGCGCTCGCCAGCGCCCTCTCGGCGGGCTTCTGGTTCCTGATCACGGAGAGAATCGTCGCGCGCTGGATCCTCGAGCGCTGGCAGCGATTGGTCGTGGCGAGCCTCGCAACCCTCATCGGCGCGACCGCGTTCACGGTGTGGAACCAGTCGGTGGTGAACGAGAAGGTGTACACAGTCTCACTGCTGTTCTTTACGATCGTGTCGTGGCTGATGATCGAGTGGATGGAGAATCCCGATTCCCCCAACGCCGATCGTCTGCTCATTCTCGTCGCTTTTCTGCTCGGCCTCGGATACTCGAACCATCCCGCGGGCTTTCTTCCGCTTCCCGCCGCCGGCGTAGCGATTCTCGCCGTTCGCTGGCGCACTCTGCTGCGCTGGAAGCTCGTGCTCACCGCCCTCGCCGCACTCGTGCTCGGGCTGACGCCATTCATCTACGAGCCGGTGCGCGCGGCATACTTCCCGGGAATCAACGAAGGCGCGCCAACGGCGTGCGAAACCAGGCTCGAGGCGAGCTGCACTTTCACCTCGCTCACGAAAGACCGGTTGATGTCCAACATCAACCGCGAGCAGTACGGAAAGAAGCTCGAGCGTGGCGCTGATTATCCGGCGCAGGTGGGAATGTGGTGGCTCTACTTCAAGTGGCAGTGGCTGCGCGATTCTCACGGGACAATGCAGGGGATGCAGTTCGTGATGGCTTTTATCTTCCTTGCCCTTGGGCTGCTCGGTGGATACGTGCATTGGCAACGAGACCGAAGAACGTTCTGGTATTTCGGCCCGCTGATGTTCACGATGACGCTCGCGCTCATCTACTATCTGAATTTCAAGTACGGCTGGTCGCAGGACCCGCTCGCGCAGGACGTGGCGCGGGAGGTGCGCGACCGCGACTACTTCTACATCTGGAGCTATTCCGCGTGGGGAGTCTGGGCGGCAATAGGTCTCAGCTTTCTCTGGGAGCAGCTCGCGCACGTGCTCGGCGGTGAAGAGCGCATCGAAGAGCGGCAGAAGGGGAAGAAACCGGCCATTGTCGCTGGCTGGCCGTCG
Organism: uncultured Gemmatimonadaceae bacterium; assembly: GCA_955652635.1. GTDB lineage: Bacteria > Gemmatimonadota > Gemmatimonadetes > Gemmatimonadales > Gemmatimonadaceae > UBA4720. Next base: position 7,857 of record CATPBN010000208.1, on the reverse strand, counting down.
CGCCGCGGATTCTTGCGCGCTACGCCAATCCTTCTCATCGCGCTCGTTCCTCTTTTCGCGAACTGGAAGTACGCATCGCGCGCGGGTCATTACTTCACCGACCAGTGGGCGCGCGATTATCTGAACTCGCTCGAGCCGTACGCGATAGTCGTTACCAATGGCGATAACGACACATTCCCTCTCTGGTACGTGCAGGAGGTGGAGGGAGTCAGACAGGATGTGACGGTGGCCGTCACGACTTACCTGGACACCGACTGGTTCGTGCGACAGATGATCCGCCGCCCGATCGCGACCTACGACGCGGCAAGGGGTCCGGCGATCTACAGGACCCATGTGTGGAAGAAGCCATCCGGCCCGCCGTTAAAGATGACTTTCGCCGAAGCGGACGCGATTCCGGAATACATACAGCTCAACGAGCCGCAGATTTTCCGGCAGGGAAACATCACGCTGAACATTCAGCCGGGTTACCTGGTGCGCGATGAACTGGTGCTGCTGCGCCTGATCAAGGACGCATTCCCCGAGCGTCCGATCTACGTATCGACCGGCGGAGGCGGCGGCCTCGCCACCAGTCTGCAGCCTTATCTGCTCTCACAGGGCTTCGTGCAGAAGCTGGTAGATCACCCGCTTACGGAAAGCGCGGCAACGCCGCGAGTCTCCGGCTTGTTCATCGATCTCGACCGAAGCAAAGCGTTGTGGGATACGGTGTACCGTGCGCCGGATGCGCTGATCAAGGAAGGGGACTGGATCGATCGTGCTTCGATCGGAATTCCCTACACCTACGCCTTTACGGGAGCAGTTCTGGCCGAAGGGATGTCGCGGAAGGGAGATGCGGCCGCGGCAAACACCATCATGGCTAGAGTTAAGCGCATCGTCAAAGCCGCGCGCATCGAGGGATTCCCGGGGACTTAGGCCATCAATCCCACCACCCGTGCAAGTACCACTCGTCTGACCGTGCGTCCCGGTACACCCACACCATCATCCCGTCGTCGGTGACGCAGCGAAAATATTCGCGCGCGTAGGGCTCGGCCCATTGTCCTCCGGACACGCGGTCGGGTCCCGCAGCGGAGATGATCGTCGTCCACTGCTTGTCCCGATACTGCACCGGTACCTGATGATCGCGACGACGTTGGGTCGTCACCGCGATTCGCCGGGGCTCGGGGAGGAGCTGCAGCGTGAGGCTCGGAGCGGCGGTCGCCTTCACCACCCGTTCCCTGAGCTGAATTCTTGCTGAGGCCTGCGATGGCTCCTGGCTGACCCACTCCGTGCGACGATCGATCAGAGGGTGCTGGGTGTTGCGCGGCGTCACCACCACCGCGCCCTGATCATCCAGCAGCTGTGCGATCGTCTCCTCCGCCGCGCGCGCTGTGGCGAATCCGCGATCGAAGATGTCTCCCTGTCGCTCGACTTCTCCCGTGACCGACTCCACGCGAATCGTGATGCCGACGACGCCGTCGGGAAGAGTGATACGCTCGAGATGCGTCCGAATGAGTCGCATCCACGCCTTCTCGCTCGCCGTCGATCGAGCTGGACGCACCAGATGCTCGAAGCTCTCGCGATTGGCGAGCGAGAAAATCATCGTCATCTCTCTCGCACCCTGCCCGCGCGACCTCAGCTCCGTGGTGATGTTTCCGACGAGAGCGTTGATGATGAAGACGAGACGCTCTGGATCCTTGAGAGTGTAATCGACCCAGTCGAGCGAGGCCGATGGCAGCGCGCGCGGAATGCTGCTGAAGATGCGGCGCGCGTCGTCGGCCCTCGATAGTCGCCAGAGCCGCGCTCCCTCGGCGCCGAATCGAACTTCGACCGATTCGAGATCGAGCTTCGCCAGATCTCCGCAGCTCTCCACGCCTATTCCATCGAGCAGAGACGACAAGGCGGGTGAAGGCTCGAGCACTCCAACTGGATGCTGAGCGAGATAATCCCGCTCGGAGCCGGCCGGTATCGCGATCAGCGCACCCTTACCGTAGCGCGCGGCAACCTCGGCACATATAGGAGCAAGAGAAATGGTCACGCGAACCTTCTCTACTCCATTGTCGTGAAAAAGCTGAAGAAGGTCTCTCGCCAGAGGCTCAGCGCTCATCCCTCTCGCATCGGCCCAAACTATTCCATTCACTCCCAGCATCACCCGCGGAGCAGCAGTGAGTAATGAAGGAAGGAGTTTGTGTAGAAGCCCGCTCTCCTGTGTACCGGCGGCGGTGGTGGCGGGACTCCAGAGGCAGATGTAGGTCATAACTGACTACCCGAATATATACCGAAAGCAAGAAGGGCGCCGGGCAGATTGCGGCTGGAGAGAAAGCCACCTGAGCCGAACGCGGGCACCGTGCGTAAATTCCTGCTAAGGAGGAGATTCGATGCACGCGAGGCTCGCGGAAGCGATGGACTACGTCGAGGAAAGGCGCAAAGAGCTCCTTCAAAGCTTCGAAGGCGTACCCGGCGATCGGCTCTGTCGGCGGCCAAGCGAAGAAGGATGGTCAGTCGCCGAGATACTGGAGCACCTGAGGATGGTGGAGGCTGGAGTCGCCCGACTGATTACGAAGCGTGTCGGCCAGGCGCGGGAAGCAGGACTCGGCGAGGAGAGATCGACTGACCCTGTGCTGCCGACTTTCGACCAGCACAGCGTCCGACTCGAGAGTGCCGTGATGCAGTCTCCGCCAACAGTGGTTCCGCGGGCGAACATAGATATCAACGAAGCCGTGGACGGACTGGAAAGCTCTCGTGAAGCACTGCGCGCGGCAGCGGTGTCGGCCAACGGGCTCTCCATCGGCGAGATCAAGCACACCCATGTGATCCTCGGGGAGCTCGATCTCTATCAGTGGCTGATATTCGTCGGTCAGCACGAAGGACGTCACAAGAGACAAATCGAACGCACACTCAAATCAATTCCCGAATGAAAAAGGATCTGCGACAAGCACTTGCGCTCGGCTCGGCGTTGTTCGCGCTGGCGCTCACCACGGGCGCCGCCGCGACGCCGGCCAAGCCGGCTCCGAAAGAGACGAAGATCACCGTCTACAAGGACCCGAGCTGCGGCTGCTGCAAGAACTGGATCGAGCATCTCATCAAGCACGGTTACCGCGTGGATGCGAAGGACACTCCGGCAATGGCGGAGATAAAGCGCACTCTTGGCGTTCCCTCAGCGCTAACCGCGTGTCACACGGCGGTGGTGAACGGCTATCTGATCGAAGGACACGTGCCGGCCGCGGATATCGCGAAGCTGCTGAAGGAAAAGCCCAAGGTGGCGGGGCTGGCAGTGCCGGGCATGCCGGTGGGATCACCCGGGATGGAAGGGCCTGGCCAACAGCACTACCAGGTTCTCGCTTTCGACAAGAACGGCAAGACCAGAGTTTTCGCGAGCTACTGACCAGATGGCCTGAGGTCGCGGGCCGACGGAACCCTTGCGGGCCGGGGAGTGTGTATATATACATTCCTCGTGCATAATTTCCCAATTCCTTCCGGGCCTGCTCTCAGCCTCTCCAAGGCGAAATCATCCGCGTCACCCGCGATGGTGCGCCGCGCGCTACGCGCAGACGCCGCGCAGATTCTGATCCTGGTCGGGCAGTACGCCACACAGGGATTGATGCTGCCGCGAACGCTGGATGAGATCGCCGCGCGCATCGATAATTACGTCGTCGCGACCGATGAGAATGGACGCGTCATCGCGTGCGCCGCGCTGGAGGAATATTCCCCTTCGCTGGCGGAGGTTTCGTCGGTAGCCGTTGCTCCGGCGCACCATGGCCACGGACTCGGGAGCCAGGTCGTGCTGGGCATCGAGCGTCTGGCGCGGGCGAGGGACATCGAAGAGCTATTCGCGCTGAGCCTCACCGACAATTTCTTCCTGTCGCTCTCCTACAAGCCGACCACTCTTTCGCGGTACCCCGAGAAGCTGGCCCGCTACGAGACACTGACGAGGTCTGGTGTGGAGATCGTCCCTAAGCGCTGCTTCCAGAAGGCGCTTGGGAGGTCGTGGCCGGCGCCCCAACTCGTCGAGCAAGCCGTGACGGTGCGGCAGAAGGCCGGCTAACGCCTCTCGGGGTCAGGTCCTACCGTTCCACAATATCCTGTAGCGCCTGGCGGATGGTGGGATCACTGCTGCGCGACAACGCCGAGATCGCGCGACGCTTGATGGCGGGATTCTGCTCGTTCTTCGCTATCCAGACCAGTTTGTCCGTTGCCGCCTTGTCCGAGATGCGCGAGTAGATCCCGATCAGGGCTTCGCGCAGCTGTGTGTCCGCAGTCGGATCGTAGAGAGCGAGCAGCGCGGGAGTCGTCGCCCCTGCCCTGCTCAGATACTGGAGCGCGCGCCGCCGTGCTTCGGGAGCCGCCTTCTCGTCGCGGACGATGCCCGTGAGCCACTGCACGTTCTCCGATCCGCCCAGCTCCGACAGCGAAGCGAGCACCGCATCCTGCGAGCGTTGGCCGGTGAGGCGCGGGTATATCGAGCGCAACAGGGTCGCGTCACTCGCCGTGACGTACTCACGACCTAGTCCGCGAAGAGCGGCGGCGAGTACTTCGTCTGACAGATCCGTCCGCTGGACGGTCGAGCGGAGGAACTGACGCGCGCGCGGATCGCCTGAGCGCGCGAGCACGGTCATGCTCTCTCTGCCGACCCACGACGTGATGTTTCCATTTGCCAGCTGCACCAGCGGCTGGATGCCGGCTCCGTGGTCGAGTCTCGACAGCACGGAAAGCGCTGCCGTCCGCACTCCCTGCGCGTCGTTCTCGTTTGTTGCGATCTGTACGAGAGCTGTGCCGATTCGGTCGAGTTGTGCCGGCTCGCTGCGAACAAGGCCGGACAGAGCCGCGCGCCGCGTCTCGAGCGGACGATTTGCATCTCGCCCGATGTCGAGAAGCCTCGGTGTCAGATCGACGCCATCCGCGAGAAGGGCCGCGAAGATGGCGTCCCTGCCAACTCTACCGTCAGCGCGTGATGCAACACCGAGGAGATAGTCGGTTGCGTCAGCAGCTGTGACTGTGCCGAGATTGGTGACGCCCGCATCTACAACCGGCGTTGCTCCGCCTACGTAGGTACGCAGCGCGATCACGTTTCGGTCGGCGAGATCCGCGACTACCCTTACCGGCCCGGTCACGCATTGGTCAGCTGAATTCGAAGAAAAGGAGCCGTAGAAATTTCCGGAGCCTGTAGAGATGTAGGTGCGTCCATCGCCACAAACGCCGGGTCGCGCAGGATAACTGAATTGGACCGAGCGGCCGGCGGCAGAGGCCACGCGATTCGCGAGCGACTGCGCGTCAGCGCGCGGTGTGGCCGCACTGACGGCGACAAGGGACGCAATTGCCAGTCCCGGAAAGAGCTTCGTCATTTGTCGATAATCTCCAGTAGAATCTGCTTGGTTCTCGGGTCGTTCTTGCGAGCCAAACCCGATATCGCCATGCGTCTCATGTCGGGGTCGGTCCCGGTCTTGGCGATCTCGAGGAGCTTGTCGGTCGCCTGCGGATCCGGGCGCTGAGCGTACAGGCTGATCAGCTGCTCACGCAGCGGTCGATCGGCAGCGCCGTCGTACATGCGGACCAGATCGGAGATCGGGATCGAGGAGCGGCCGGCGTAGCGGAGCGCCATCGCCCGCACGTCGACGGGCTCGTTTGCGTTGCGCACCACGGAGAGCAGCCACTGGTCGTTCTCACTGCCGCCGACGTGGGCGACCGCGCGAATCGCCGAAGCCTTGAGCCGCGGCGTGTCGAGGCGTGGATAGATCGAGCGAATGTAGGCTCCGTTATCGCTGGTGTGGTCGGCGTCGATGCTGGCGAGCGCGGTCGCGCGCAGACTCTCACTCAGGTCAGCGCGTTCGATGATGGTTCGAATGCTCTGGCGAGCGCGCGGCGTCTCGCTTCGCCCGAGGGCGGACACTGCGGCGCGCTGCAACTCCTCATTTCCGGGAGTACGGGCGATTTCCTCGATCGTCGCGATTGCCTGATCACCGGGCATCGCGGCGAGGAAGCGCAACGCGTCCGCGCGAACTCTGATGTCGGGATCATTGCGAGCGGAGGTCATCACGAGGGCCGTTGCGTCCGCGTCCGACCGTCTGCCGAGCAGCCAGAGCGCGGCACGCCGGAGGCCGGCGGAGCAATCGTCGCGGCGCGCCAGCACGCGACGCAGGATCGGAGTCGTCGTTGCGGGATCGGTTTGTCCGAGCGAGTTGAGCGCCTCGATGCGTACCGCGAGGTCCTCGCGGTCGCACGCCTGGCCGGTATCAAGTGCTGCGCGTCCAACCAGTTCCCTCGCTCGCGGGTCGCCGTGCAACGCCAGCGCGCCTCGAATACGGGCGGCGAGCGTCGCAGCGTCGGCGCGCAGGGAGGCGTGACGATAAGAGAGCGTGTCCTGGAGAGACATGAGCGCGTCGCGCAAATCGCTCGTGCCGCCGATCCGATAGAGCGCGAACGCGCGCCAGTACTTGGAATCGGCGGCATACGCCGAACTCGGAAAACGCTGGCTAATGTCTCCGAACAGTTGCGCCGCGCGGCGGTATTCACCGTGATTGAGCGCCTCGCGCGCGAGACGATACAGTGAATCCGCCGGGTCTGCCCCGGCCCACGCCTTCGGCGGGTCGCTGGCGATTCCTCCGAACTGGCGCTCGAACGGCGATTGGCCGCCAAGGCGCGCGATGCTGGTAGCAACTCTGCGGGCCGCTGCTGCGGCCACTGCCGGAGCCACGGCTGCAAGCGGCGTCGTCCACGAGTCGATGGACATACGCGCAAGCGGCGCCATTGCTGCCATAGGCGGAATGTCCATCGGTTCCGGAGGAATCGGAGGGATGGGAGGCATTGGAGCCATCGGGGTTATGTCCATGTCGAAATCCAGATGGGACATTGCTTCGTCCATGCGCCCCAGCGCGTCGTTCATGGGAGTGAAATCCATCTCGAGGTCGGGCATCTCAATGTTCATGTCCGGCATTGGAGAGAGATGGAAATCCATGTTCATGTCCCTGAGCGCGTCGAGGCGGAACCGGAGATCGTGGAGGTCCGGCATATCGGGCATGTCCGGCATATCAGGCATGTCGGGCAGATCCGGCACGTCCGGCATCTCGGGAAGATCAAGCAGATCAGGGGAGACCCAGCGGCGGGCTGGCGGAGCAATTGCCCTTAGCCTCGGAGCGGGAGTCGCCGGCGGCGTTGGCTCACTCACCGTCGGCGGGACTGGAGGCGGTGGATTCTGCGCTTCGCTCGAGACGGCAAGAACGCAGACGGCGACCGTGATGAAAGTTGCTCTGATCATCCTTCCCTCATTCTGAGGATTGATTGGTGACTACGGCGGAGTTGAGACGTGAGAGCACGTCTCCCTGCTCGACTGCCTGATGGATGAGGTCGAGATCGCCCCGGCTTCTTTCGCCGCGCAGCCGTGCGATCTGCACCAGCACCAGCTCGAGATCTTCGAGCAACGTTCGGAGCTTGGGATCCTGCGCTGCCGGCGAATCCATCAGCAGGCGGGTGGTAACGAGAAGCTCGGCGGCCTTTCCCGCAAAGCGGGCGTCGGCCGTCCCGGTGGCGTCCTTTGCCGGAAGCGAGATGAGAAGTGCAGCGGCCTGGCCCAGATAGTGGCTGGTCTGATCGCGATAGGCATCGACGACGGCGGACGTGCCACTCGCGGTTTGCCTTTCAGACGCCATCACGGGCGGTGGCGGCGGATTTTCCGTGACCTTCGGCGACCTCGGGATGTAGCGCCCGATCCCGACGCCGATCACGAGCGCGGCGGCCGCCGTGAGCCACGGTGACCGCCAGATCATTCCTCGAGGCGAAGCGACCGAAGCCGGCGCATTGAAGTGCGCGTCCTCGATCACGGCCCACATTTCGTCCAGTGGTGGCTGGGCGGGAGCGTTGAAGCTCCGCGGAAGATCCCGGAGAACTTCG